>NZ_JARPZC010000010.1:0-103642 GCF_031927985.1 Enterococcus dongliensis | reverse complement strand
ATTTTTTGGAATTAACTGTTATAAAATATTTTTTTGATTTAGCTAATTTTCACTTGACTCTATATAGTTAGTCTTTCAAATGAACAAAAATCGGACACAAAAATTATGTGTCCGATTGATTTTGCCGTTTCCGATCATAGTCAGGATCGAACTCGTCGGTCTCGATATAAATATACGCCTTTTTATCTGGCAACGCTCGACGAATCACCCGTTCAATCTGATTGACTACGTCATAACTAACACCTTCATACGAATCTGCAATATCGATCTTAGCTGCGATCATGACTTCAGTCGGGCCTAAATGAACTGTTTTAATATCAATCACTTTCTTCACTTCAACCCGTTTAAAGGCATTTTCGATTTTCAACAAATCATTTTTAGAAACACTTTCGCCGATGATCAAGCTATAAAATTCACGCGCTAAGAAGATTGACGCAAACAATAACATCAACCCAATCAATAACCCACTTAATGCATCAAACATTGGATTTCCCGTCACCATCGTCAACACTGTCCCGATCACTGCCAAGACTAAACCAATCACCGCACAGAAATCTTCTGTAAAAATAATCAAGATCTCACTGTGACGACTTTCATGTAAAAAACGAACCAATGATAATTTTTCCGTATTTAATTCCCGAATCTCTTTGATTGCCACTCGTAAAGAGCTACTTTCAACTAAGATCCCAAAAAGCAAAATCCCCAGTATAATCCACGGATTTGTGACTTCGTGGCTAGGATGAAACAACTTTTCCAACGCTTCCCAGATTCCTAACGCGCCCCCACCAAAAAATAGCATGGTCGCTACGATTGTACTAAAAAAATATTTTGCTCGTCCTTCGCCAAATTGATGCAGTTCACTTTGCCCTCTGGCTGCCCGGCGATTGCCGAATAATAATAAAATTTGATTGCTGCAATCCACGACACTGTGGATACTTTCGTTCATCATCGCAGCACTGCCGCTAAGCATATATCCGATGAATTTGCTGATCGCCACTAGTACATTGGCTAACAACGCTGCCAGCACCGCCACCGATCCTTGCGTTTTTTTCTCTTCCATGTTGTTCACTCACTTCCTACTTATGCCCTCTATTATAAAACAGAAAAGAGAAATCTTAAAAGCAAAGCCCTTTAAATAAGTCATTTAATGGATGGAATAAAAAATAAAAGATTTTCAGCGTCATCGTTTCGATTATTAACTTTTTAAATCACATCATTTTAGCCAAAAATTTGTATCTGTCATTTAACTGATCCTTCTCTTTATGAAATATTTACTGACGGTATCAATATAGATACGCCTAAAGTCGGATGAATCCAGTCAGAGATTTGCTATAATCGAATCAACCAAGAGGAGCGTGAAAAAGATGGAACGGAAACAATATATTTGTACTAAATGTGGCGGACAACACTACACTTCTGATCAGTTCCAAGCAACTGGTGGAAATTTCGCAAAAATTTTTGATGTCCAAAACAAAAAATTTACTACGATCAGCTGCACCCGTTGCGGCTATACTGAGCTTTATCGTGACACAACGTCTGATGGATGGAATATTCTTGATTTTCTAATGGGTGGAAACTAGAAATAAACGGTTTTTAGACAGTGGCTTTTGGGGGTGGAGTAATCCGCTCCCTTTTTTCAAGTTATCTGAATCTCTTACAAAATAAGCAAGAAAAATTTGAGAAAAAGCGGTATACTACAGATTGAACACAAATGAAGGAGAAAAATACGATGGATTCAATTATTTGTATCGTTCTGGGCATGTTATTTGCAAACGGGGTCCCACACTTTATTAAAGGAATCACTGCTGAAAAATGGGCTGTCCCTTGGAAAAAACTGGCTTCTGCGCCGACAAATGTTTTATGGGGCGTTACAAATTGGCTCGTGGCAGTGATGATCTATGCACTCTTCAAACCAGATGTGAACAGTTTTGATGCCGCTTGTTTCGTAATTGGTATGGGTATTGCTGGTTATTACCTTGCCTTACATTGGTCAGAAAAATTATCATAAACAAAAAGGAATGCCTCATGAGGCATTCCTTTTTTTAAGCATCCCCGCTATCGACTGTCTCGAAGTTTTCGACGCCGCCGAGATTATCAATCTGAAACTTGGCTTCGTCTTCGTTATAATACAGCGTAGCTTTTTTATAGCGGAACACTTGATTTACATCTGGGGTATCATCTTTGTAGATCGTATCGTAGTAGATTAAATATTGAACAGTATAAGTATTTTTACCTGTTAGGCTGACTGTCTCTACTTTGGCTTGAGCATCGACTCGTAATTTTTTATCACTTGTCTTGATATCATTGATGAATTTCTCAAAGTCTTTTTCATCAGTATTATCCAATCCATTGACAAAATACTCAGCCAAATCTCTTCTTTCTGTTGTCTCAAAATCACTGTAGGTTGAAGTATACGATGATAACTCACTATACAAATCATCTAAATAACTTTGAACATCTGCTTTTGTTTGAATCGCATCAAAATCTAGACTGATTTCTGAAGCATAACTATCTGCATCATAATCATCTGCCAAATATTCATCAGCTGAGAGTTGATACGTATCAGTTTTTAACTGATCATTTGCTGTTTCATAGGCTAATTGTACTGCTAATCCTTGATGCCAGACGACATCTTTGATTTCTGCCTGACCATTTTGGATCGTCCCGACCTCTTTATCATTCAGTAAAACTTTCGCTCCGTCAATATTCGACGTGACTTTGAAAGAAATCTTGTGCAAGTTGATTGTGACATGACTATCTGTTTCAAATTTTGGATTATGATAACGAATCAATTGTTGAGTAGCCACTGCTTTTTCATTATCTAACTTTCCTATAACTTGATAATTTCCCGGTGTTAGCGGGCCCCAAGTCGTTTGATAATCATGCCCTTTAGATGTTGCCAGCTTTTTATTATCTAATAATAGCTCCATATCGGCTTGATCAGTAGCAATCGTCAAATAGACTGGTTGAATGACCAATTGATAGCGTGGAAATAAGCCCCAAAATCGGCCTTTTTCCTGAACGGAGAAATCGGCTAATTGACTGGGATCATTTTTTAAATCAGCCAGAAATTCGGAAAAATCTTTCTTATGGGAATCTGCTTGATAATAGCTGATAAATTTTTTAAGATTTCCTGCTGATACTTTATAGTTAGGATCTTCTGACGTGACGATTTCTGCGATTTTACTTGGATCTTGCGTCTCAAAAACTTGTTCAAAACGATTTAATTGTTGTGGGTAACTGTAATAGTAACGACCAAATAAAAAGCCACCGACGAACAACACCAACAAAAGCAAACCTGCTATAAGTCCATTTTTTTGTTTTTTTGATAACGATCGTTTGACTGGGCGAATTGGTCCCAGTGTATCTTTTAATGCATAGCCGCAACTAGTACAAAATTGGCTGTCTGGCGGGATGATTGTTCCGCAATTAGGACAAAATTGTTTATTTGTAGAATTATTTTCTGAAGACTCTTTTTTCAACTCGATTGTTTCATTAAGGTCATCCATTTTAAATGCATTTCCACACTCTTCGCAAAAATGAGCATTTTCCGGATTTTTATGACCACATTGGAGACACTCTTTCATTTATATCCACCCTGTTCTTCTTCCAACCTTATTTTACATCAACAATAATTTAAAAATCTTTGTTAATTGTAGCAAATATAACGTAAAAAAAGGATAGTTTTTCTAAAATAGGCACTTTCTCTGGCAGAGAAAGTGCCTAAAAATTTTTAGACAATCGACATGCCGCCATCAACGACAATGAATTGACCATTGGTATAACTTGATGCATCACTTGAAAAATAAAGAATCGTACCATTTAATTCTTTGTGTTTGCCAGGACGATTCATTGGATTCAAGCTTTGATAGAGATTCAAAAAATCTTTTGATTTGAACAATGTTTCTTCGGTCATCTCTGATTCAAACAAACCAGGTCCAATCGCATTGGTGGTGATATTATATTTCCCATAACTAGCCGCCATCCCTTTGGTCAGTCCTAAAACAGCTGCTTTACTAGCATTGTATGAATGTCGAATAAACAACTCTTCTTTATCAGCAATAACAGCATTGACTGAAGCAATGTTGACGATCTTACCGTAATTATTAGCTATCATGTGCGTGACAACATATTTACTGACCAAGAAAATTCCTTTTACGTTGACATCCATTGATTTGTCGAAGTCTTCAACCGTCAAAGAATCCACTCCGCCGCGCACGGCGATTCCAGCATTATTTAATAAAATATCCAAGTGGCCAAAATGCTCATAAGCTTGTTGAATGCCTGCTTTAACGTTTTCCTCATCGGTCACATCCATTTTGATTGCCAACACGTCGCGACCCATTTTTTTAATCTCTGCGGCCAATTCTTCCAAACGTTCCAAACGTCTAGCTAACAAAACTACCTTCGCACCAGCTTCTGCGTATGCAATCGCCGCATCTCTTCCCAAGCCACTACTGGCACCTGTTACCACTGCTACTTTTCCATTCAAATCGAACATTGAACATTCCTCCGCTTCATGATAACGCATTCACATCTAACCGTACCTAAAATGGACCAGCTCTGTCAATAGTTTATGCAAAATGCCTATTCATAAAAAAGCATTTTGTTTCACGATAAATCAATAATAAATAACAAATTTTTATTAATTTACAAAAAAGAAATCTTTTTTACTTGTCACTTAATCCGTTGTATTTTATCGCATCATCCTAAGTATATTTGAAAAATATCCACTTTAATTAATGCTGCTGCTTCTTTTTCTCAACACATTCTGTTATGAAAAAGAAAAAATTTTTTGCTAAAAACAACTTGCATTTATTTTACTAATCCCCTAAACTTTATGAATATAGAGAATGAGAATCATTATCATTTATAAACGAGGTGAATTATTGAGAAAAAGAGGAATTTTTTTTACATTGTTTTTGTTAAGCGCTCTCTCTCTTTTTATTGGAGTAAAAGATTTGATGTTGCAAGCTCTGCTGCAAGGAGATGCTCAACAATGGCTGATTCTTTTGACTACACGTCTTCCGCGAACGATCAGTTTGATTTTAGCTGGGGCGACAATGAGCATTTGCGGGCTGATTATGCAGCATCTCACTCAAAATAAATTTGTTTCTCCAACCACGGCTGGAACGATGGATAGTGCTCGCTTGGGAATTTTACTCGTCATGCTTTTTTTACCTAATGCTTCTACCACCGTAAGAACTTTTTCTGCGTTTGTCTTTGCTTTTTTAGGAACGATGGTCTTTTTAGGATTGAGTCGTTTATTACCAACAAAAGATCCAATTTTTTTACCTTTATTAGGTGTGATGTTCGGTAATATTGTTGGCTCTGTTGCTACTTTTTTTGCTTATCAATTTCAATTGATTCAAAACATGTCTTCTTGGTTGCAAGGAAATTTTTCATTAGTGACTAAAGGCAGCTATGAACTGCTCTATCTGACAATTCCATTATTTTTTATTATTTATTTTTTTGCTTATTTTTTCACGATTGTCGGCTTGGGTGAAGATGTAGCAATCAGTTTAGGAATTCACTATCAGTTGACTCAACTAGCAGGAATTGGTTTAGTTGCTGCTGCTAGTGGATTGGTTTTGATTATGGTAGGAAGCGTTCCCTTTTTAGGAGTGATCGTACCAAATATTGTTTCACTGATTTATGGTGATCACGTAAAACAAAATTTATGGATTACTGCATTGAGCGGCAGTCTATTTTTAATGACCTGTGATATTTTGTCACGTGTTGTCATCGCTCCTTATGAAGTACCAGTCAGTCTAACTGTAGGGATCTTAGGCAGCCTGATCTTTATTTACTTATTAGTAAGGAGGAAACAAGGATGAAACGCTCCTTCTCAAAAAATGGGCTACTGTTGCTTGGATTGCTGTTGCTTGCATTACTTTTATGCGGTCTTTATTTGACCTATCACACCTATGGTAATTTTCAATTTGCTTGGCTGTTGCGTGGAAAAAAGATTATGGCTTTTTTACTGGTCGCTTTAGCGACTGGAACGGCCACCGTAAGTTTTCAAACTATGACTCAAAATCAATTTTTGACGCCTAATATCCTTGGCTTGGATTCTTTATATGTTTTGATCCAAACCATACTTTTTTTTATCCTGGGCGGTGTCAATATGTTGGCTCAAAAACAGACAGCGGTCTTTCTGATCAGTATTTTAATGATGGCATTCTTAAGTCTGCTGCTGGCTAAACTTTTATTGAAACAACAGCATGATTTATTTATTTTACTAATGTTAGGCATGATCTTAGGAACTTTGTTCAGTAGTACTAGTAATTTCTTACAAGTGTTGATGGATCCTAACGAATATGACTTGCTGCAAGGACGACTTTTTGCCAGTTTTAGCAATATCAACACACTTCATCTAAGTTGGGCTGCTGGTATTATTTTATTGGGTTCTTTTTTCTTATTTGCGGCAAATCGCTATCTAGATGTCTTGCATCTAGGCAGCGATCAGGCGACAAATCTAGGAATCTCACTCAATAGATTTCAGATTTTGCTTTTGTTTTTAATCAGTCTATTGACAGGAACAGCCACAGCACTTGTCGGACCAATCACATTTTTAGGTTTTATCGTCGCCAATATCAGCTACCAATTGATGCCGACCTATCGGCATCGCTATTTATTTCCAACAGCGATTTTACTCGGAATCATTTTTCTAGTCGGCAGCCAATTTTTAGTCGAACAAGTCTTTCAATTAAAAACAACTGTCAGTGTCGTCACTCAATTCATCGGTGGTTTGTATTTTATCTGGAAAATTATTTATGAAAGGAGTCGACAAAAATGATCGATATCAAAGACGTCTCAAAAAATTATGGAATCAAAAACGTGCTCTCTGAAATCTGTTTGCCGATCAAAAAAGGACAGTTGACTGCTTTTATCGGTCCAAATGGTGCAGGAAAAAGTACCCTGCTTTCAATGATCAGTCGATTGATTACAATCGACGTTGGACAGATTTATCTCGACCATCATGAGGTAAAGGCTTGGCGCTCTGGCGAATTAGCCAAAAAATTGGCAATCTTAAAACAAAGTAACGGAGTCAATCTACGGATTACTGTTCGTGAGTTGGTGAGTTTTGGTCGCTTTCCTTATTCAAAAGGCCGCTTAACTGCAGAAGATCAAACTCAGATTGACTATGCTTTAGAAAAATTGGGATTGATGGACATGGCAGAAGAACGGATTGATACATTATCTGGTGGCCAACTGCAACGAGCTTATATCGCCATGATTTTGGCACAAGATACTGATTATATCCTGCTAGATGAACCGCTGAATAATCTGGATATGAACCACGCCGTCCACTTGATGCAGACCTTACGTCAACTAGTGGAAGAAGAACATAAAACGATTCTTTTAGTTATTCATGACATCAATTTCGCAGCAAGTTACGCAGATGAGATCGTCGCGATGAAAGCAGGGCAACTTTTTGCTCACGGAACAACAAATGAGATGATCCAACCGCAAATTTTGAATGCGCTATACGATATGGACATTAAAATCTGCGAACTGGAGGGGAAACGTTTTTGTATGTATTTTAACTAAATTTTGTTAACGCTAGATTCAAAAGAAATTTTTAAATTAGATCAGGAGGAGATAAAATGAAAAAATATATTGTTGGATTATCTATGGTGCTGCTAAGTTTCAGTTTGGGTGGTTGCGGTTCGACAAACAATGCTGAAACCCAAAGTTCAACGGAAAAAACAGCAACAAACAATGTAAAAACAATTGAGGTAACCGATGCTGACGGTCAGGTGACTGTTCCTAAAAATCCAGAAAAAGTCGTCGTTTTTGATAACGGATCACTTGATACTTTAGATGCTCTAGGCGTAGGAAATAAAGTGGCAGCAGCTGCAACAGATAACTTACCCGCTTATCTAAAAACTTATAAAAATGTGGATTCTGCTGGTGGAATCAAAGAGCCAGATTTAGAAAAAATCAATCAAATGAAGCCAGATCTGATTATCATTTCTGGCCGGCAACGTGATTTTTTAGAGCAATTAAATGCTATCGCACCTACAATATATCTAGCCGTTGATCCTTCCAATACTTGGAATTCGATTAAACAAAATGTTAAAACATTAGGTCAGATCTTCGACAAAGAAAACGTCGCACAAAAACAATTAGCTGCACTGGAAACGAGCATCAAAAAAACGAAAGCAAAAGCGCTAGAAAGTAATAATCATGCCTTAACTGTTTTAGTTAATGAAGGTCAGTTATCTACCTACGGAAAAGATTCACGCTTTGGAATCATTTACGATACCTTTGGTTTTGCAGAATCAGATGACACAATCAAAGCTTCGACTCACGGCCAAAGCGTCTCTTACGAATATATCTTAGATAAAAATCCGGATGTCCTCTTTGTCATCGATCGTACAAAAGCAATCGGTGGCGACACTAGTCTCAACGATGTCGCTGCTAATGAATTAGTCGCACAAACAACCGCGGGGAAAAATAAAAAAGTAATCCCGCTGCAGTCGGATACTTGGTATTTAAGCGGTGGTGGTCTAGAATCAGTTAAACTAATGTTAGATGATGTCAATAACGCCTTCAAATAAATAGCTTGCACACATACACATTGTCAAAAAAAAGAGTTGCGACAAAATTGTCGCAACTCTTTTTGGCAAATTTAGATGTCTTCTAATCCCTCAGGATCAAGCAAAGTGACCTTTCGTCTTTGACGGCTGATCAACTGTTTGCTTTCCAATAATTTAAATTTTCTTGATAGTGTTTCTGGTGTCGTTCCTAAAAAGAGCGCCAATTCTTTCATCTTCATAGGTAAGACCAGATTATCAGATTCGGCAACCTTAGCTAGATCAAGTAAATAAGTCGCTAAACGTTCTTCTACTTTTTCCATCATCAAAAACTGAGTTTGTTGTTCAGTCTTCACCATCTTGGTCGCATTAATCTCTAATAATTTAAGACTTAACTGAGGATATTTCAGCAATAAGTTTGAAAAATCTTGCTGTCTTAAGATACATACTTCGGTGGGTTCTAGTGCTTCACCAAACAGCGCATCATTTTTCACTCCAAACAATTGATTTTCGCCTTCGTATTCACCAGGTTCTACGACCCGTAAGACTTGCTCTTTACCATTTGAAGAAAGTTGATACACTTTCATATTTCCACGAGCAACAATGACCAGCTGTTTCTCGCCATTTGGCGTCAAAATCTGCTCGCCTTTATCAACCATCCGATGTGTGACCAAAGCATGGATTTTTCTTTGATCGGCTACTTCTAGATGGTTAAATAACGGTACTAAAGAAACGCATAGGTGTTCTTGACTCATGGAAATCCTCCTTGTTTTTTCTTACTTATTCGTAGTTATTCGTCGTCCTCTTCTAATCCGTCATTTACATCATTTCCTAAATATCGTTGCCAAATCAATAATTGATGTTTGATCCAAGCATAAAGTTTTTTGAGAAATTCTGCTAAACCAAATTTTTCTTCTTTTTCAGCTAAGGCGATCCCACGAGTGATAAATAGATTTTGTGTAGCTAAATCCGCTACTAATTCGTTGAGGATCGTTTCTGCATCTTCATATTTTAACTTGCCGCTATCTTTGATCATGGCATAATTAGTAAACTCTTCCAATGTTGTGGGGACTAGTTCTCCTTCATCTAACACCTTCTGACTTAATTCGTCAAATAACTGGTCTTCTTCAGCAATCATCGCTGCTAGTCTCGGTTCAGCAAAACCACGGATAGATCCTTTCAAATAGTAGTTGGCTTGACGTAATTTCACTCGGTGAACAAATAGATTAGACAAGATATGGCTAATCATCGCTCCTGCTGTCGGCGTATGATGATCTTTATCACTTTGGATTTGTTCTGCTTGATATTTTTCTTCTACGTTCATATTATACTAGCTCCTTCACTTTGATGGCTTCTACTTCATACCCTAAATGTTCAATGGCTTGTTTCAAGGTGGCTGAATCAGTCCCCGATTGAACATTGACTTTGACCTTGCTGGCATTGAATAAAACTTTGACTTGTTCAACACCGGGTTGTTGACTTACCGCATGCTCGATTTTTTGCATACATGATGGGCAAGTCAGTGTTCCTAATTGGATAATCACTTTTTGCATGACTGTTTCCTCCTTGTTTATTTGATACCCTTATTTTACTGACTCCGTTAGAAAAACTAATTGATTACTATCAAGTTTTCCTCTTTTGTACGAGGTATTTATTTAATCTAGCAGTATCATGACAAAAAAAGAGTTCTCGTTTTTTCGAGAACTCTTTTTATTTATTCGGTTTTTCCATCTAATAAACGATTTTGTCCTTTGATAGCTTGGATTTCAGTTATATCCTGTGTGGCTTCTAAACAGCCTAGATACTCTCCTTGTTCATTTTTCAAGGCGAAGTAGCGAATATATACTTTTTTCCCATGCAGATCAATCCAAAAGTCTGCTTCAGAACGAGCACCTGAACGAAAATCATCTAAGATTTTTTGAACGATATGCATACTCTTTGGTGGATGACAATTGACGACTTCTCGGCCAACAACTGATTTTGTCCGTGGAAAGACGCGGTTTTTTCCTTCTGAGAAAAAGCGTACGCGGTCATCTTTGTCTACAAAAGTCAGATCGACGGGTAAAACTTGGAACATCGCAATCATCTCTTCCATCTTCATTGTCCCAGTCGGCAAGACAATGGTTTCGGCTGAAGTTTGTGTTTCCCAATCATAATGTTCTTCCGCAGTGCTTTCTGCCGTTTCAGCTAGGCCAGCAGCGATTCCTTCAGTGGTTTCTTTGGCTTGCTGGATAGCTAATTGTCGCGCAGGCTCCCGTTCTTGTTCTTTTTCTAAGGCAGATTGGCTCGCTTTCCAAGGAAGCGGTTCTGGAATGAAGGCAAATCCAATATCAAAACTATCTTCTGCGATTTTCTCCCAGTCTTTCAAGCTGAAGACATCTAGCGTCATAGGCGCCATGATCTCTTCTTCTTTAAAGATCATCTCTTCAATCTCATTTTTAGCCTGCTCCCATTTTTCAGACAAGGGATTGTAGGCAACTTTTTCAGAGCTGACTAATTGGATCAGTGCTTTTACTTGATCGCGCACATCGTCATCCACACCCCACATTACTTTTGGCGGTGCTGTGATTCCATATTTTTCCATATAAGAAAAAATCAAAGTCTCTTTTCGGGCATAATGTTTATCAATTTGCATAAGATCTTCTAACGCATGGAGCAAACGATCTTTTTGCGACCAATCACCTGTTTTCATCTTTACTAAAAGACCATCAATCTCATCTGTCAGTAAAGATTGCAGTACTTGGTTCTCTAATTTCAACGTGTGAATCGGATGTCCAGGCTGTTCGTGTTCCAAATTCGAACGATGGATTTCATTGATCGATCCTTTGAAGACCGCCGCATGGATATTACACAATTTTTGGATTTCTTGCGGATTCAACCCACCTTGAATCAACGCTTTTTCTGCCGCTGTAATCTCCGTGACATCCACACCTTCAAATTCTTGATT
Source organism: Enterococcus dongliensis (assembly GCF_031927985.1). Classification (NCBI taxonomy): domain Bacteria; kingdom Bacillati; phylum Bacillota; class Bacilli; order Lactobacillales; family Enterococcaceae; genus Enterococcus; species Enterococcus dongliensis. Next base: position 92,152 of record NZ_JARPZC010000010.1, on the reverse strand, counting down.
AAATAGATCTTTGGCTTCTTCAAATGAACCGCCTTTGTGCAGCAGTGACAAGATCTCCACGATTCTTTCTTGGCGCTGTTCTCTTGTTCGTTCCATCAGTTTGCTCCTTTCACAGTAAATCCGTTTGCTTCAAATGTCTCAATAATTTTCTCCATCGGGATATGTTTCATTTTGGCCCCTTTAGGAATCGTCACATATCGCCCTGCCGTTTGTAACATTCCTGGTTTTGTGATTGCATCAAAACCTAATTTATACATTAAATCCTTGACTTCAGGATAAAGAGTAACTAATTCGAACAAAGATTTAGATAAGTCTAGTTCCTTCATATGCCGCTCTCCTTTACATGTTGCTTATTTATTATACGCATAACTTAGGCATTTCATAGCACTTGATAAAAATTTTTACAAAAATACTTCTATCTTAAAAAACATCAATTCAATGCAAAATATAATGGTGCGAGTTCTTCTAATGCTTTCAACGTTTCCTGCACGATATCTGGTGCATTCTCCGTTTTAAACGTTAGTTTCCCTAGTTGAAAACTTCTATCTTGCATCGCCGTTTTTAATTTCTCCGGTTGGTTGTGATCAGCTAAAAACTCTGTAAGCGGCAGATGATCTGTCAGCTCGTGCTCTACTTGAGGCCAAATATAGTATGATTCAATATCAGCAACTTGTTTGCTCCACGACTGCAACGTAGACAACAGTTCGTTGTATTCTGCTAAACTTCCTGCACGTTCATCACTTTTATAATGTTGAAACATCAAATAAACTTGAAATTGTTTTTTATTCAACAGTGTTGCTAAGCACGCATTTTGGTTTCTATGTTGCGGATTGCGATAGGCACACCAAAAATGATTTCTTAGATTCCAGCCGTTGGTCCAACTTTCAATTTTAGGTTTGCTCATATGGTAATTTTCTGGCAATGATTTTGCTACCGTTTGTTGTATTGTCTTCCATTTTTGCCAGTGTTCTTTATAATTTTGTTTTATTTGCTCTATTTCGTCTAGTGAATGAAATTCCTTTAACTGCTTGAAGGCAAAAAAATCACGCTCAAACAATTGAAAGTCATCGATCGTTAATTCCATGAAATCGCCTCTTTCCTTGAATCATCCTTATTGTAATCATTCCAAATTATTTATTCAAACAAAATTTCTGCACAAAAAAAGTCCCTTTCCAAAAATAAGAAAGGAACTTTTTCAACTAACTGTTATTTGCGCAATCCTTTGCGGATATAAGTGATACCAGAATAGATTACTACGGCAATAACGATCCATGTTAAGACATTCATGTTTAGACCAGTAACGAATTTGGTCGCAATAATGACCCCAATGACCCCACCAATTGTAATCGCCAAACTAACTTTGCGTGCATAATCCCCAGTTTTAATGAAGTTCACGCCGGCAACAGGCATCAAACCTGCACAAGAAGCCATCATGATTGGAAAGGCTACCAATGGATTCAAACCTAACATATAAACCAAAGCCATACACGGTGCATACAATCCTACACCGATTGTCATCAAAGCGCCTAAGATGAAGTTCCCAACAATCCCGATGATCAATTTGATTCCTGTCAAACCAGTCAATGAATTTCCTGTTCCTAGTAAGTCAAGCAATCCTAATTGTTTCAAGGCCATCAAACCTGCCGTAACGATCAAGGCAATCCCCATGTAAAATTGAACCTTTTTCTCTGGCAATTTACTTACAGTTTTAGAACCTACATATGAACCAACGATCGCTGCAATTACTAGTGAGAACAGCGTTAAAGGTGCGACTTTTACTACGGTAATAAAAATAAATGCTTCAATAATTACTGGAACAGTATGGGCAACATTCAATGTTCCCGGTAACTTGCGATCGTTGTCTAATTGCTTCGTCATTTCCAACAACATCGTCGTCGGTGCGAAACTCCCAATTCCTAACGTATCCATCGCATCTGTTACTAGACCGATCAGACCTGAGACTAAAGAGTTTCCTCCACCCCAGTTTCCTCGTTCTGCAACTAAATCGCGAACAAAATAAAAAAGATAATAAACCAATAGGACGCCGAGCAGTCCCAACAAAATTTGTACCATAATTTTTTCTCCTTTGATAATTTAATAGATAAAAGCGCTTTTCCTTTTAAGATAATACAACAGTTCACATGAGGTTTGACTTAAATCAAATAACAGTTTGATGATATTCGTCCAATAAACAGTACATTATTCAAAGAAACCTGTCAAATCAATTTAAATTAAAAAAAAGCTGCAACAATGCGCTGTCACAGCCTCTTGATCTCAAATAAATATTCTTAAAAGGATTTTTTTAGAAAATAAGTTAAATATACTTAAAAATTAGCTGATTGTTGCCAAAATTCAATGTGAAATTCTTATTCGTCAGGCGCTTCACTTAATACAAAATAATTATTCTCTGGATCAGAAAAATTGAATAATCGTCTGCCTGCTTGTTCGACGATTGGATTGACTTTTGGGCTGATTTTTTGCAAGCGTTCATGATACGCAGTCAGATCTGCTACTTTTAATAATAAAGATGGGAAATTATCTAGCACTTCTGGAGAGTATTTTTCAATAAATCGTCGCTCAAATAAAACTAACTGTACCACATCAAATAATTCTATGGTCACTTGTAAAGAGTCGTCGATCATCGTTTGTTGTGAAAGAATTTTTCCATCCAATCCTTCTTGCCAAAATGCAGCACAAGTTGCGACATCATCAACATACAGCATAATCTCGATTCCTTTAAGCATTTTTAGCCACCACTTCCTCTAAACGAAAATGAATCATCTCTTTGATTAACTCTGTCGGTATTTTTTGTTCATAAGGAATTTGTACAGCGCCTTTTGACGTTTGATAGTCTTTCAATTGTTCTTTGAATGCTTCAATCACACTTGGCGTCGGGTAAAATCCTACATGTTTTTTCATTGCACCAAAATGAACTAGATTTTCTTTCAAATGGAAAGTCGGCATTCCGTAAGAAATTTTTTCAACTGTTTCTGCTGGGACCAATTCTTTGATAAGTTGGTAAAGCTCCTTCAACATTGGCTGTTGTTTCTTATCGGCCTCATTGATATACGTTTCAATCGGTGTCATGATTTTCTCTCCTTTTTCAAGTTGATTAGAGAATCTCTCTTTTCATCTTAGCGAAAATGACAGAAAAGTGATACATATTTGCTCTACTCATCCTTGAGCAAATCTCCCAATGAAAAGCCGTCAAACGTTTCACCATCATAATACTTTAATAATTGATCTGCTGTTAATAAAGAAGAGGTCATTTCTTCATCCTTATCCTCGACTTGATTCAATACTGCATATTCCTGATATTGTTCAGCCAATTGGCGATACATCGCTTTTTTAGAAGCTCCTGTTCCAGTAATGAACGGCAACTCTTTGATATGTCCCCGATAAAGGGGCAACTCATCCACCCATTCGATTGGCTGTTCCACGACTGTTAATTGGACTTCAGCAAAAATCTCTTCATACATTTAGTTTCTTCCTTTCATTTTTCCGATATTGACGCGGTGTGATGCCTTCGATCTGTTTAAAACGTTTATAAAAAAATGCTTTATCTTTATAGCCTAAACGCTCTACGATTGTTTGTACCGTCAATTCTGTTTGGATCAAATAATTTTTGCAGCGCTCGATTCTGTGCAATAAAACAATCTCTGTAAAAGAATGACCCGTTTTTTCTTTCAATAAACTCGATAAATAATTAGGATGAAAATGAAATTTCTGTGCGACTTCTTCTAAAGTCACTTGTTCCAAACGCGCATCGATATAAGCCAATAGCTCTTCGGTCAGTTGTCCATTGGAGACAAAATCATCTTTGGCGATCAATCGTTCCGGGGACGCTTGACTGATCTCAACGACAAGAAGTACAAAGGCTGACTTAGTCACTTTATTATTGAAATAGGCCATTTTAACGATTTGTTTTAACAACAACAACGCGTAAAAATGGACATCTGTCGTTTTGGCAAAATCATACACTAGATACCGGCTGATACCTATAAATTCATCACTCAACGCTTCGATAAAAAATCGATAAAGCAGCGGCTCTTCAAAAAATTGTCCTAATAATGATGCTGTAAAATAACTAGGTTTAAAATAAAAAACGATGATTTCAGAAGTCGATTCACCACTATAACTAAAATCCGTCGCCGTATTGGTTATAACCAGCCCGCCAGCAGTCAAACATATCTCTGAGTCATCAAGCTTGGCTGTTACAGATCCATTGATCACATATAAAATCCGAAGAAAACCCGTTGTTACCTTCAACTGGTCACACGTTTTTTTGGTCACAAAAGCAGCGATCTCTCGCTGAGGATCTTCCTTAAAACGATGAACCTCATCCTTCATCTGACCCTCATTCACTAGATAACAATCCAGCGTTTTTAAAAATCGATAAAAATCTGTATACTGCCCCGTCGTTACATCCACTGCGCCACCACCTTAAAATCGAACACTTTCTTCTTTATCTAAACTATTCCAAATACTTATCTGTCAGCATATACTTACTTTATTGATTGTACCATGTTTTTAAAGTCTCGACATTTGATTCAAACACTAAAACATAACTATTCAGATTCATCTTATGAATGTTTCATTGAATAGCAGCTGATTGTAATCTCGCAAACAAAATTAGGAGGAAATAGCATGAAAATTGGATTCATCGGTGCCGGTAATATGGCTTCTGCAATCGTTGAAGGAATGATTCAAAATGGTTTTAGCCAACCAGAAGATCTTTATTTATACGATATCTCAACTGAAAAAGTACAGGCCTTTGCAAAAAAAGTTGGTGCGCACGTTTCAACAGATCCCCAAGAAGTAATTCAAACAGTGGACGCTTTGATTTTAGCAGTCAAACCGAATGTTATTAAAGGAGTCTTACTAGAAGCAAAAGAAGCAATCTTACAAAATAATCCATTGATCGTTTCCATCGCAGCTGGAACTAGCACAGAAACAATCTATGAAGTCTTTGAAACAGATCAGCCGATTCGAATAGTACGTGTGATGCCAAATATGAATGTAATGGTCGGTGAAGGCGCAGCTGCCGTTTGTGGAAATGCAGCTGCCACAAAAGAAGATGTGTCACTGATCATCGATCTGTTTAACGCTGTAGGCAAAGCTTGGCCGCTAGAAGAAAAATATTTTTCTATTTTTACTGCAATCGCAGGAAGCTCACCTGCTTATGCCTTTTTATTTATCGATTCTATCGCTCGAGCCGCAGTAAAAAATGGCCTTCCAAAAGACTTGGCCTTAGAAATGGCTACACAAGCAATTCTAGGTAGCGCTGAGACCTTGGCTCACAGCAAAGAAAATCCTTGGACACTTATCGATCGTGTTAGTTCTCCTGGTGGGACAACCGTGGCAGGAATCGTCGAATTAGAAGACAACGCCTTTATCTCGACTGTGATCAAAGGCATCGATGCCACGATTCGTAAAGATGAAGAATTAGGGAAAAAATAGTTAGCGATTATCACTGAATACATTGCCAGTAACCAAAAATGCCCCAACACTCAACTTTTAAGTTGAGCGTTGGGGCATTTATTTATTTCTTCCAGCTTGCAACTTCTTTTTGATGGTCTTTAATCCAGTCTTGAGCGGCCTTGGAAGGATCTGTTCCTTCATTAATCGCTAACATGACACTTTCCATATCTTTTTGGTTCCAGTGGAAATTGTCCAGCACTTGATACGCTTCCGGTTGATCATTTTTCAAATCTTTACGGGCTATCGTATGGATTGCTTCTTCTGTTCCCATTGCACCTTTTGGATCTTCTAAATATTTCAAACCGTATTTAGCAAACATCCAATGAGGCGACCAACCTGTAATAACAATTGGTTCTTTCTTTTTGATTGCTTGACCCAATGCTACAGTCATCGCACCTGATGAAGACGTTGAGACTTTCCAATCTGCTAAGTTTGGATAAGCTTTTAGTGTATCTTCAGCTGCATTGACGACCCCTGCACCAGGTTCGATCCCAGTAATGGTCTTATCTGCTTGATCTGTCAAATCTTCAATCGAATCAACTGCCATATAATCTGGTACAACGATGCCGACTCGCGCGCCTGTTAAATTAACGCCTAAGTCCTCAACTTGATCTTTGTATTGAGCAAATTGTGATTTATGGGTATTTGGCAACCAAGCAGCCACCATTGCATCGGACTCACCTTTTGTGACAGATTCCCACATGATTGCATTATCCAAAGGTGTCAGATTGACATTGTAGCCCATCTCTTTTAAAACTTCCCCAATGACATGAGTAGAAGCAACTTCTGTATCCCACTCAACGTATGTCAGATTGATTGTTCCTTTGTTTTCTTTAGACATCCCGCCTAGACTAAACGAAGCGAGCAAGGCGACCACAGCCACTACTGCTACTGTGATACCGATTTTTTTCTTTTTAGTTTTTGGTATTTTTTCGGTTGCATGCTGTTTTGGTTTATTAATATTTTGTGTAAAGCGATCAATAATAATAGCTAGAATTACTAGCGCTAAACCATTAACAAAGCCATTTCCCACTTGTGCTCGTTGTAAAGCGGACAAAACGCCGCGACCAAGACCGGGAGCTCCAATCATTGACGCGATAACGACCATTGACAAAGCCAACATCGTCGTTTGATTGATCCCTGCTAAAATCGTGCTTTTAGCTAGCGGCAATTCCAATTTAAACAATTTTTGTTTACCCGTTCCGCCAAATGAATCGGAAGCTTCTATTAGTTCTTTAGGAATTTGACGAATCCCCAAATTCGTAAAACGAACGGTTGGCGGCAATGCAAAGATCACAGAAGCAAACACTCCTGGTACCATTCCGATTCCAAAAAAGGCAACCGCTGGAATCAAATAGACAAATCCTGGCATTGTCTGCATAAAGTCTAAAATCGGTGTGATGATTTTTTTAGCTGTTTCATTTTTAGCCATTAAAATCCCTAGTGGTACACCGATGATGATTGACAAAAGACTTGATAAAAGCACTAAGGTAACAGTGCTCATAAGATCTGCCCACAATCCTTGATTGTAAATAAAAAGCAGACCAATCAAGGTGAAACTTGTCAGCCCCCATTTTTTATTCGAGATAAAAAAGGCGACAATCGTTAGAACAAGAATAAACAATAATGGTGGAATCATCGTTAGAAGATTGGTCATACCGTCCATCAAAAATTGTCCTGCGTGTTGCAATACAGAGAATAGTCCCGCAAAAGTTCCTGTTAACCAATTTGTAAATGCCTCGACCCAATCTGCAACAGGTAAGGCTTGTTGTAAAATATTAAACATGTTCTGCCACCTCTTCTGTATTTGCTAATGCTTCCAACACGCTGCCGCGAATAACGACCCCGACTAAACGATCCCCTTCAACTACTGCTAATGGTGCTGGTGAATCAAAAATCAGATTGAAAATATCAGTGACCAGCATATCCTTCGGGATCCGTCGAACATTTTTATCAATGACCTCTTTTAAGGTCAAATTATTTTTGCGAGCTTCCAAAGCTTTTTCTGCTGTCAGACTCCCTTTTAATTTACGTTTTCGATCGACTGCTAAAAGCATACTGACTTCTTCTTTTCGCATTCGATTTAATGCGACATTCGGACCATCAACTTCGATATTCGTCGTCAAAGCAGGTACCATGATATTTTGTGCCGTTAAGACTTTCGAGCGATCTACATCTTCTACAAAATCACGAACGTATTGATTAGCTGGATGGGTCAAGATTTCTTCCCCTGTGCCGATCTGCATAATCTGACCATCTTTCATCAAAGCGATTCGATCTCCAATTCGCAACGCTTCGTTCAAATCATGCGTGATAAAAATGATCGTTTTTTGGACATTCGATTGCAGATCTAACAATTCATCTTGCATCTCACGACGAATCAATGGATCAAGTGCTGAGAAAGCTTCATCCATCAATAATATTTCCGGATCATTTGCTAATGCTCGTGCTAGACCGACCCGCTGCTGCATCCCACCGGATAATTGATTAGGATATTGGTCTTTAAAACTCAATAAGCCAGAATTTTCCAATGCTTGTTCTGCCTTTGCTTGTCGTTCTGCTTTTGGTACTCCACGTACTTCGAGTCCATATTCTGTATTTTCTAAAATCGTACGGTGAGGAAATAAACCAAAATTTTGAAAAACCATATTGATTTTATGACGCCGGACTTCTCGCAGTGCTTCTTTGTCCATTTTGGCAATATTTTCCCCATCGATATAGATCTCACCTGATGTTGGATCAATCAAGCGATTTAATAAACGGATCATCGTTGATTTCCCACTGCCAGAAAGACCCATAATAACAAAAATCTCACCTTCATTGACTTCAAAATTTGCATCATACACACCAACAGTCGCGCCTGTTTGTTCTAAAATTTCAGTTTTATCGCGATTTTCTTGAATCATCGCAAGGGCTTGTTGCTGTTTCTTACCAAAGATTTTAGTCAGATGTTCTACCTTAACTTTACTCAAAAATATATCCTCCTCTTGAAAAGTGACCATATAACCTTAACATCATGTGGTCACTTTGTCAAAAAAGCTGCTGAAAATTTTCAGTAAATAAAAAAAGAAAGAAGCAATCGCTTCTTTCTTTTGAGATCAGTTACCTGGATAAAACAAATGTTGCATACGTTGCAGAACCAATTCATTACCGACAAAAAACAACGTGTCTCCTGCACAAATTTTAGCGTAAGGACCAGGGGACAGCAACAATTCATTTTTTTGCTGGATTGCGACGATTGTAGCACCTGTTTCATGCCAAATATTCAATTCATTGACCGTTTCTTCTAAATGAGCCGCTTCATCAGTCAACGTCAGCTCATAGGGAACAAAGGGCGCCACATTATGTACACGCTTTGTTTGTAACAACAATTGGTTCAATAACTTACTAACAGAATCTAGTTCCTGTTTTTGTTTTTCGACACTAGCTTGAATCTCGTTGTTTATTTCTTGAATCGATTGCACATCCTGATACTTCTCAAAATAAACTTGTGCTTTTTCCCGCGAACGCACATATGCACCGCTGCCATGTCGGACTTCCATAATCCCTAAATCTACTAAAACATTGATCGCCTTGCGTGCTGTCTCAGGTGAAACATTGAAATTACTAGCCAATGTTGAGCGTGCATGGATTTTTTCTCCTACTTGATACCGTTTATCCGCGATTCTTTCCGCGATTTCTACCGCTACTTGCTGGTAACGCGGCAGTAAAATCCGCTTCTTGTTTTCCCCTTCCATTCCGATCCCTCTTTTTCTGCAGAATTCTTTCCAAGCATAGCATATTTTTTTCAGAAAAGCTGTATTCATCATGAGTAGCAAAAATGAATTTGTTAGTGTTTTCGTCTTTAGAATTTAATCATAGAAGTAATTTTTTCAAGGTTTTCTTTCGCATTTTTTTCTAAAAAAAGTTACGCTAACTCAGATTGTCTATTCTGTTTGTTTTTTGTATTACCAAATTAGGGATAATCGATGTATCAAAGGAGTCATTATTAGAAACTAGGAGTGATTATTTGCATTTTTTGATAGGTATTATTGGGTTAGTAATTGTTTTAGCATTAAGTTTTTTGATCAGTAATGATCGCAAAAAAATTCGGTATGCGCCGATTTTGGTCATGTTGGGATTGCAATTTTTATTAGGGTTTATTTTATTACGAACTACTGTCGGAACAACAATCGTTAGTAGTTTAGCCGGTGGCTTCGATGCCTTGTTGGACTTTGCAAATTCTGGAGTAGAATTTGTTTTTGGCGGCATTGCTAATAAAGGAAGTTTTCCTTTTTTCCTAAACGTCTTGATGCCGATCATTTTTATTTCTGCCATCATTGGAATTTTGCGTTATATCAAGATTTTACCGCTTTTTATGAAAGGAATTGGACTAGCACTCAGCAAGGTCAACGGCATGGGAAAGTTGGAATCTTATAACGGGATCGCCTCAGCAATTTTAGGACAATCAGAAGTGTTCATTTCTATTAAAAAAGAACTTCCTGCTCTTTCTGAACAGCGTTTGACTACTATGGGAATCTCAGCGATGTCTACAGTCTCCATGTCGATCGTTGGTTCCTATATGGCATTGATCCAACCACGTTACGTGATTACCGCCTTAGTTTTAAATTTATTTGGCGGCTTCCTTATCGCTTCGATCATCAATCCTTACCAATTGGAAGATGATGAACTGGTGATCGAAGAAGATAAAGAACAGACTTTCTTTCAAATGCTTGGAGAATACATTTTAGATGGGTTTCATGTGGCTGTAACTGTCGCTGCCATGTTGATTGGATTTGTCGCGTTGATTGCGATGATTAATTTTATTTTCGCTAAGATTACTGGACTGACTTTCCAAGAACTTTTAGGCTACGTTTTTGCGCCGTTAGCGTTTATTACAGGGATTCCTTGGAACGAAGCTGTTGATGCCGGCAGTTTGATGGCTACAAAATTAGTAACAAATGAATTTGTTGCTATGACTGAATTAGCCAAAGGAAATTGGGATTTTTCAGCCCGAACAACTGCTATCGTCTCTGTTTTCTTAGTCTCTTTCGCAAACTTCTCTTCTATCGGAATTATTTCCGGTGCCATGAAAGGATTGAACGAAGAAAAAGGCAATCTAATCGCCAAACATGGATTGAAAATCTTATTAAGTGCCAGTCTCGTCAGTTTTCTAAGCGCGATTATCACAGGTTTGATCTTTTAAACAAAAATAACTGCCAAAATCCTAAATAAAAGGATCTTGGCAGTTATTTTTTTATAGTAGCAGAACACAGTTATCCTTCTGTCATAGTTTATGATTTTATACTGTTTTTATTAATTTTAGTTTGATAAAATGCCCAGCAGCAGATTCAATCACTTGCTCTATTTGATAATGAGGAACAAATTGCGGTTCATCTATCTCCAATAAAGTTACTTCTTTCCCAAATCCGGGAACTCCTACGACTAAATTTTCAGTCTCTAAATGTAATTGCATCACATGCTGTAACTGGCTCGAGATTTCTAGCAAAGCTTCTTTATCTTTACTGTGACACCAATTTTTTTGACGTAACAAGCGCAGACCGTTACGCAAAATTGTATTTTGAACTGTTTTTTGTTGAATGACTTCTTTCCACATGATTGACTACGCAGCCTTTTCTGTAACAGTAACAGTTACTCTGACACCTAAAGAGCGGCCACTATCGATTAGTTGCTCGGCTACATCCGCTGAACAATCTAAATAAAAGACAAAAGCTGTATAATTTTTTGCAAATCTTGCTAAAAATTGTCTGCCCTCAGCTAGTAAGGATTCCTCTGTCAGACTCTCGTAAAAAATAACTTGTTTGTTTCGTAAAAAAGTTTGGGGCAATTGTTTTTTCACACCAACAACGGCTACTTTCTCCCCTTGGTATTGACGTTTGATATGATTCCACATCTGCTGTTCTGGTTCCGTTTTCTTTTCAAGAATAAACAATTTATTATCTTCCTCTCGGTTTTAATTTATCGCCTGCAGGAAATAGCCCTGCTGCTGGTAAATCATGCAAGACCATCACCTCCCATTCTCGCAAAAAATAACAAACCGTATTATATCCATCATATCAGGTTCTAGTTTTAAAGCAAGTTAAAAAGACTTTCAAGTTTAAAACTCGAAAGTCTTTCTTATTACAGTTGTTCATCTTCTACAACTTTATATTCGTAAGGTGATCCTTCATAGAAAAATTGGGTCGAAACGGTCGCTTCATTATCCAGTGCAATCAGCTCTTTCCGAAACGGAAATCTGACCGCCTGTCCATGGACCGTTTGATTGCCAGGTAAAATGTAGAGCAGTTTGTCATCAGGTGTCGGTTTGTTCAGTTGATCCATTACTTCATTGATCACTTGTTGATGATCGATTTTAGTTGCTTTTGCCACTTGTTGATAATCTTCTAAAAATGCCGCTTGTCCTTCAAAATAGGTTCTATCCATTTTATCCACCCTTTCTATCTGCATTTATGTTAAAGACTTGCTTATTCAGACAAGTCCAGATGCCCTGCTTCTGTTTGATAAACGGGCCAGCTCCCAGTAAGTTCTACACGAATCAACTGCAGTTCAGGATATTTTTGGATTGTATCAATCACAGAGTTGATTAGTTGTCCTTGCAAAGTGCTATGCTCTTGCAAAGACAAAAGCTTATCCTGATCGAGAATCTCTTGATATTTTTGATTTGCTTGAACAATCTCATGAAAAGCAGTTTTGAATGTCCGTTCAATTTTTCGTGTAAATTTTGCTTCATTTTCTGTCGTATAGGCTACTTGTCCCTTTTCTGCCAAAAAAGTCGCATAAATCAATGGTACTGTCGATACTGGTTTCATCGGTGATACATAATAAAAAGCTTCTTCCAAAATATCTAATGAAATTGTCAGTTTCATAATTTCTCCTTTTCCAATAAAAACTATTTTAACAAGGCCGTTGCTGATCCTACCCATTCACTCGAAAAACAATTACCTCTTTTTATAATTTGATTATAGCATTGACGAAAGAGTTTTTACCTTGATTTACCTCAAACAAAAAAAGCCGCCGATAAACGGCAGCTTAAATCATTACTGTAATCGTGGCAGCGGCTAGAATCAGCACTAAACCAATGATTGTGATCGTCATTTCTTTTTTTGTTTTCTTTTGTCCTAAGAACCAAATACCAGTCAAGGTTGCTAACACCACTGAAGTTTGTGACAAAATAAAACCAGTAGCTAACCCATTCATATCTGGTTGTGCAGAGATCAAATACGTCAATGCAGCAAAGGCAAAAAAGAATCCTGAAAAGATATGTTTATAGGAGACTGCTTCTGCAAAAGCAGATTTTTCTTTGTTTTTTATGCCTAAAAAGACTGAATAAACGACAGCAACTAATAACATCCCGATTGCTTGCGGTAAGAAAGCATGCATACCATCGATACTTGTTGCTTGCGGAGCGGCTGAATAGGCCCAATAACCAATTTCACCAACGGCTAATAAAATTACAGCTTTTTTCAAGATGCTAGCTTTTTCTTGCGTTTTTTCTTCTGCCCAAACGGTCATCCAAGCGCCTAAGATAATTAAAATCAAAGCAAATCCACCTAATAACTTAGCATTCACACCTGGCCAGTTTCCTAATGCAAGTACTCCCCAAAGTGAAGCACCTAATAATTGAAAAGCTGTCGTGATTGGCATCGCCCGTGATGAACCAACCATCGTAAATGATTGAAACGTAATGATTTGTGCAGTCGCCCAGCCAACACCTGAAAGAATCGAGAAAACTAGATCCATTCCTGTTGGAAGTCCCATTCCATTGATTGCCGCAAAAACCAAAGCAAAAATCAATGTACCTAAAGTAGATCCTAAAATTTGATTAACTGGTCGACCACCGATTTTTGATGCGATCGTAGGATACAGGCCCCAACCAAGCAAAGGTCCTAATCCGATTAAAAGTGCTGTTGCATTCATGTTTTTCTCTCCTTCTTCCTAGCTTAAAATACGACGCCGCTTTCCAATAAAATATTGGCATAAGGAGTCATTTCTCCTGTGCGGATAAACGCATGGCTATCATGTAAAGCAGCTTTCATTTCACTATGCGGGATAAAAGTTACCGGTGTTTCAGGCAAACGTTCTTGGATTTTTTTCAACATTTCTGGATTCTCAGTTTTGATTTCCTCTGCTAAATAGATTCGTTGAACTTCTAACTCTTCCAATACATTATTCAAAACATCCATAAAACTAGGAATACCATTATCTACTGCTAAATCGATTTTTTCTGTGGTCATTGGAACCGGCATCCCGGCATCACCAATACTTAATTGATCGAAGTGCCCCATTTGCGCAATGACCCGTGAAATATCTGAGTTAATAACTTTACTTTTTTTCATTATAAACTTCCTTCCATTAATTCAATTCATTTTTGTAGGGAATCGAAGGCTGTGCACCAAAACGTTGAACCGTTACTGATGACGCTTTGTTTCCGTATTTGATAGCCTGTTCTAAATTACTGAAATCTTTCATTAAGACACTGCTCATTGCGCCAATAAAAGTATCACCAGCAGCGGTTGTATCTACAGCGTCTACTTTAAATGCTGGGATGATCCCATTACGACCTTGTACATCATAATAAGCACCTTTGCTGCCGATTGTAATGATTACAGCTTCAATTCCTAATTGATGCAAATGATCCGCCGCAGCTTTTAAACTATCCTCATCAGTAACTTCGATCCCTGTTAAGATTTCTGTTTCTGTTTCATTTGGAATAATCATATCTGTAACCTTTAGTAATTCTTCAGGAACATTTTCCAAAGCCGGTGCAGGATTTAAAATAGTTTTTACACCAGCAGAACGAGCGATTTTAAACGCTTCAACAGTGCTTTCTAAAGTGCTTTCAAATTGTGCGATAACAAAATCACTTGCCTTGATCATGTTCGCCTGTTCTTGGACTTGTTGCGGGGTGAACACATTATTAGCTCCAGAGTGGATCATGATGCTGTTTTCACCTTGATCATCAACAATGATATACGCTTGACCAGTCGCTTGTTTTTCTAATGTCTGCACGCCAGCTAGCTCAATGCCTTCATCTGATAAAAGTCCGCGCATCATTTCACCTGCAGCATCATTTCCCACTGCTCCAATGAAATTTGTTGCTGCTTCAGAACGTTTTGCTGCAACTGCTTGATTTGCACCTTTGCCTCCGCCAGCAGAGAAAATTTCTTTTGTATGCATTGTTTCACCGGGTTTTGGCATTTGTTTTACACGAATCGTGCGATCTAGATTGATACTTCCAATGACTGTAATCGTATTCATTTTATTCACTCCATCTCTTGTTCTTTAGATTTTCATTCGGATGAATTAAAACGTTTTATTAAAACGTTTTAATTCGACACCAAAAATATAGCACAGCTTGAAAGCTATTTCAAGTGTGCAGTTGAAAAACGTTGAACTAATTGAACGGGCAAAGTTTTTTCTTCCCAATCCTTCTCAGGCTGCGCCACTCTTTCCAATAATAATCCCGCTGTTATCTGTCCTAATTCATAGATGGGTTGGGCAATTGTTGTTAATTGTGGCGTAACATATTCACACATATCAATATTATCGTAACCAATCACGCTATAATCTTGAGGGATTTTTTTTCCCATATCTGCTAAACCTAAATACAAACCGAAAGCCAATTCGTCATTGATCGCAAAAATGGCAGTCACATCTGTTTTTACAATGACACTAGCGGCTTGACGTCCGCCTGTTTTAGATAATTCTGCATAAATCAGCTGTACTTCAGGATAGATGGTCTGAAAACCAATCAGTCGCGTCTGAATATTTTCTGTCGCATCTTTTGGTAAAACGACCGCTACTTTTTGATGGTTTAACTGTTTAAAATGCTCAGCAGCCATTTTTCCACCTGAAAAATCATCCGTCAAGACCGCATCACTAAAACCTTCTGCTTTTTTTTGATCCAAAACGATGTAGGGAAAATTCTTTTTTCGCAAAGTCTCATTGATCGCTTGATTGGAAATTGCTGAACTAGCAATAATATAGCCATCAACCCCACGACGACTCAATTCCTCTAAATAATCGATTTCTTTTTTTGTGTCTAGATCTGCATTGCATAACATCGTCACAAAGTTTTCACGATATAAAATACCTTCGATCCCACGAACCAATGTACTAAAAAACGGATTGGTGATATCTGGTACCAAGACACCAATCGTTTTACTTTTTTTCATAATCATTCGGCGAGCAAAATAATCCGGCTCATAATTCAAGGCAACTTTGGCTGCCAATACTTTTTCAACCGTTTTTGGACTAAATTTTTGATCATTTCCGTTTAAAATCTGGGAGACCGTTGCGATGGATACTCCTGATTGTTTAGCAACATCTTTGATGGTAATCTTTTTATTTTTCATCTGCTCTCTCCTACCTCAAATCCTGCTACATTTTCTCATGAATGAACTTCTCTGTAAATATGCTCATTGATAAACTTGCTATGGGGCCAAAACTTTTTTATACTGCTAATGATCTATTTGACAGCAAACCACTAGCAATTTGATTTTTCAATATACTAATAACATAACACAGATACAAAAAAGCAGCGGGATTTGATGGTTCGATCATTGTAGCGCTGAAATAGATAATTTTTTTGAGAAAGAGATGGGTCAATGAGTAAAACAGGAAAAATCATTATCAGTATTATTCTACTTATAATAATTGGACTGGGTGCCGCAGGGAATTATTTTTATTCTTATGCTGTAGTTCCAGCCAAAAAAGAGTTTTTAGCAGCTAGTTCCTCAAAAAAATCTACACAGTTAATCGCAGCTGAAAAATGGTTTGATGCTAACCATAGTAATTGGCAGATTACTTCAAAGGACGGATTAGAATTGTCGGCCTATTATCTCCCTGCCAAAACAAATCAACATAAAACAGCCATCATCGCCCATGGGTATATGGGGCAAGCAGCCGACATGTCACAATACGCTAAGATCTATCATGACCTTGGGTACAATGTTTTGCTGCCTGATACTCGCGGTCATGGAAAAAGTGAAGGAAATTATATCGGCTTTGGCTGGCCCGAACGAAAAGATTATCTTCAATGGATCAAATACGTCAACAAAAAAGAGCCTCGTACTGAAATCATCCTGCATGGGGTCAGTATGGGCGCAGCGACCATTATGATGACTAGCGGTGAAAAACTTCCAGACAATGTCAAAGCCTTTGTCGAAGATTGTGGTTACAGCTCAGTCAACGATGAGTTGAGCTATCAATTAAAACAACTATTCAATCTGCCAGCGTTCCCATTGATCCCGGTCACTAGTTTAATTACAAAAATCCGTGCAGGATATTTCTGGGGCGAAGCTGATACGATTAAACAGTTACGTAAAAATAACCGGCCTATGCTTTTTATTCACGGAGACAAAGATGATTTTGTCCCATTTTCAATGCTTGATAAAGTCTATCATGCCACTAAAGGACCCAAAGAAAAATATGTCGTCCATGGAGCCAAGCATGCGGAGGCATTAAGTAGTGATCCTACCCTGTATCAGAAAAAAATCACGGAGTTCATCCAGAAATATATTCCTTGATTCTTTTGAATAATCTTCTTTAAATATAAATACACGCCACTTTGCCCAAAAACAAAGTAGCGTGTATTTATTGTTGTCCGTAAGTATCAAATTTTGCCAAGACTTCTTTCATTTGTGCTTGGTTTAATAGTTTAGGGGTCCCGATACAACGGGCGCGGTAATCTAATTTTGCCAAAAATTCGATATCTTTAGCGACACTAAAAGCACTAGCTAGATCTGAGCCAATCGTCAATACTCCATGATTGCCTAGCAAAATACCTTTATCTTCATGTATGAAATGAAAGGCTTCTTCAGCTAATTCACGAGTACCGAATGTTTTGTATTCACAACAACGAACTTTTTCACCGACAGAACCAATGATGTAATGCAGCGGTTCAATTGGTTGCTGCAAACAAGCAAATGTTGTCGCGTATTCTGAATGAGTATGGACGACTGAACGGACCTCTGGGCGATTCCTGTAAAAAATACTATGAAGATCATACTCACTTGAAGGTTTGCGATTTCCTTCTAAAATATTGCCTTGAAGATCCATCAAAACAATGTCTTCTGGTCGTGTCTCAAAATAGGGAATCCCACTTGGACTGATCAGCATAGCGTGTGCTTCTGGCAAGTAAACACTGAGATTGCCGCCTGTTCCAGTCGTTAATTTTTCTGTGATCAGCTGCTTGCCATATGCCACTATTAATTCACGTTCTTTTAAATAATCCATCAGTCGCTCCTCTTAATAAAAATTATTCTCAGGTTGTTCTTCTAAATAGCGAGACAAATCATACGGAGAGAAAATCCCGCGATCTGTCACGACCGCTCCAATCAGCTCAGGTGGTGTGATATCAAAAGATGGGTAAATAGCTTTGACACCTGTCAGCGTATGTTTGATTCCATTTAATTCCATAACTTGTTCAGGATCTCGCATCTCGATCTGAATACTTTTATGCGTTTTTTTATTCGTATCCGGAATCCCTGTGACAAAATAAGGAATCCCAAAACGTTGTGCTAAAATCGCTAGTTGGTACGTTCCAACTTTATTAGCGATATAACCGTCTTGCGCAATCGTATCAGCCGCTGAAGTGAACAGATCAATTGATTCGTGTTCCATTAGATAAGCAATCATATTATCCGAAACTACCGTCGTATCAAAACCCATTTCGGCGCAACAACTTGCAGTCAATCGCGCTCCTTGTAAATATGGTCGTGTCTCTGCACAGAAAAAGCGCAGCGTTTTTTTCTGTTCAAGCGCTTCTCTTAGCAACATTCCGATGATCGTTTCGCCAAAACATTGAGTTAAGACAGTCCCGTTGTCGGGGATTTTTGCGATTAAGTATTTCGCCACTTGATCCATTGTAGAATAACGGCGATTTAAAGAATCGATCGTCGTTTGTTTAATCGCTTCAGTGGGATCCTCGCCTTTTTCTAATGCTGTTTTGGCGACAGCGATACATTTCTCAGTAATCAATGCCATCCGATTAGCCGTCGTTGGACGTGCATTGGCGATTGTAGACGACGCTTTTTTTAAATAAGCTAGTTGCGCAGCAGGTTCTAATGAATTACTTTCTTCTGCTGCTAACGCCATTCCCATACCTGCTGCAGTATATGGCCCCGCGCTTTGTGTCACCATGTCTGTGATTGCTTGCGCCACTGCTTGATGAGTCTCGCATTCCACAAATGCCACCTGTGTCGGATAAATTCGTCGATCCAAAATACGAACTTTTCCTTTTTCGTACCATGCGACATTTTCATATTGCAACAAGGTTGGCATCGTATAATCTTGTCTTTCCAACGTAGTCACCTTCTAATTTAATTTTCAAAAAAATTATTCTATTGTCGTGCCGTCTTTACAAACGAAGTAAGGCAAACTGCTCTTCTAATTCATCGATAGCATCGATTAATTGGCTGCCATTTGTAATATGGGCACGGTTGATGATTAACTGAATCCCTAATTTTAGTAATACTCGCTCTGCTTCTACTTTCTGTTTACATGGAATCAATGACAATTCTTTGACCTTTGAATCTCCTACAACTCGCCGAATAATCTCAGTTCCTGCATATCCTGCCGCATCACTCATCATTTCTCGCAGGATTGTCTTTTTAAACGCTGGGTTACGATAAAGTGAAACAGTCACAGCTTCATTGTAGTATCTAGCTAATTTTTCTTGGACTTGATCATAAACAGCTCCGATTGTTTGTTTGATCCAACGGTGGAAGGATGCATCAAATGTTGGGTCAAACAAATTTTTAACCATTGGAAAATACAGATGCGCCAAAACATTTCCAATGTCATACCCTGCAGGACCGTAAAAAGCAAACTCCGGATCGATCACTTTCAACCCTGTTGGATTAATAAAAATAGAGCCGGTATGAAGATCTCCGTGTATCAAAGATTGAGCATTATTCATAAATCTATTACGTAATAACGCAACTTCTACATGCAATGGTTCATTTTCATACAGATTTTCTGTGACAAACCGCTCATTTCCCGGCGTCAAAATATTCTGTTGCTTGTAATCATTATAAGGTTCTGTAAATACCAAATCCTCACTGATGTCACACATCTCAGGATTAATGAATTCTTTGACCCGTAATTTTTTCATCTTACGAGCCAAAACAAGATCGCTCGTAAAAAGCACTGTACGTACCAAGTATTCTGTTATCTCTTCACTAAAATCAGGAAAAGTTTTCTTCTTGATCAATTCATACCGCATATTTTGATAATCTGAAATATCTTCCATCGTCAATGCATACATTTTTTGATCATAATGATACACTTTCGGAACAAATTGCGGAGCCAGATCATTTTGCAATCGTAAAATCTCTGCTTCGATTCGATTGCGATCAATATCTAACGGACGACCAGAAGAACGCAACAAAACATCTGCTTGTTTGATGATTAAACTCTCTTGTGTCGCCTGATCCATCACACGAAAAATATAATTGATGTTGCCATCACCGATTTCAGTAACAGTAAGGGGCGCATCACTAGAAAAAGCACCTAATCGTTCTACAACATATTGTTTAACTGTTCGGGTATCCATTAAAAAATGTTCTTGATACGCTGCTAAGTTTTTCGGGACAAGTCTCATGCTATCACCTTCATTCATTTTATTTTTCAGCTATCTGTAGTAACTTGATCCATCTCAAAATAAAAAAACATCCACCTAAAAGTCTACATTTAAACAAATCAAATGCAACTTTTAGGTGAATGTTCTTATTTAATCATAATTTTTGTCCCTACAGTAATCACTGGCAATTCTTTGTCTTCCACATAAAGTGTTCCTGGAAGTTCCGCTGTTTCTGATCCATCAAAACGCAATGTGATATGCCCCAGATCATCTAGATTTTTCTTTACCACGTCACCGACCGCAGTGATCTTATAGGCTTGATTATCAAATAAAAAATCCATTCCCGTAGTGATCTCGTCGGTTGAGGGTGTTAGCTGGATATTGTAACAATAATCAGCTAATGTTTCTGGTGCTTCATTTCCAAAGAAAATCAGCATTTTTTCTTGTCGAAACATCTCTGCTTCAGGTCCAATATTAGTAACTTGCGTCTCAAAAATCATTTTCCATCTCTCCAAACATTTTTAACTATATAATCCAAAACTTGCTAACCATGCAACAACTACCCGTGGTACACCATTTAAGAAGCGTGAATATAAGACTGATGGTACTCCAACTTCGACAGTTTCTGCTTCAGCTTCTTCTAATCCCAAACCAACAGGAATGAAATCACAAGCATTTTGTGTATTTATCGCAAATAGTGCTGGCAACGCTAATTGTGGTGGGATATTCCCTTTTCCAATTTCTACCCCAATCAAAGTTCCCAAAATCTGACTAATAACTGCACCAGGACCTAATAATGGTGACAAAAATGGCAACGAACAGATAAATCCAATAATGATCAAACCAAAAACATTTCCGGCTAATGGTTTCATTAAATTAGCAAAAACAGTTCCAATTCCTGAACCTTGAATAATCCCGATTAATAAAGATACAAAGGCCATAAAAGGAATCACCGTATTGATCATGGTTTGTACACCTTCACGAGCAGATTGATTGAAGGTTGCTACAACTTTTCCGGCACCCATGCCAATTTTAGCGATGAAACTTTTTTGTTCAGCTCTTTGTTCGGTGATTTTCTTATCTGTTGAATACTTAAATTCACGTTCTGGCTTTTCTTCAGTTATAAATGCTGGCTTCTCAGTTACTTCTGTCTCATCGGCTAACATGATTTGTTTTTCTCCAACAGCTGAAACATAGATATCTTCATGAATATATTGTGCCAATGGACCACTTTTACCGGTTGGTACGATATTTACTGTTGGGATATTTTTCTTTGGATAAATCCCACAACGCAAAGTTCCACCACAATCAATAATAGCTAAAGCGATTTCATTATCAGGAATCGATGTTTTAAACCCATTAACTGATTCCATTCCTGTCAATTCTTCAATTTTATCAACGATACTTGGCTTGTCTCCGCCACCAGTCACATAAACAAATTTATGCTTCTCATCTGTGGGAGTAATTACTAAAGGTCCACCATACCCACCAGAACCTTTTACGATCTTAATACTATTATAAGCCATTTCCGCTCCTCCTAATTCATTTTAAAGTAATTATTTTTCTATACTATTCTCATGCATATATTATTCTGGTACCGCAACTTCATCGACTGTTTTACTCAATTGAATTCCTTGTTGTTTGCAAACAAAAGCGGTAGTGAAATCGGTTGTCCAACCACCAATGAAATTCATGACTAATCCAACAAACATATAACGAATAGCTAATTCCATTGAGTTCAAGCCTAATTGTGTAATCCCTTGTGCAATCCCCATCCAAACAAATAATTCTCCTGGATTAATATGCGGGAATACACCATTACTTGTATGGCAAAATTGTGCATTTGATGCATAATAACTTGGCTTATAAAATTCTGGTAAGAAACGTGCCATTGTAAACGACATTGGATTTCCTAACATAAAAGCAGAGATAAATGGTAAAACTAAATATCGTGTAAAAGGATTTTTAGAAGAAACTTTGGCTACTTTTGTCACTCTTTCTTCTCCTAAAAAGGCAATCAAGGTATTCATTGCTACCATCAACATCAAAACAACTGGAACAATTCCTGTCATCCAACTGATAAACGTTTCGGCACCTGTTTGGAAAAGACTCATGAAGCCTTCCGCAAATTTTGTAATATAATCCATTCTTAAACACTCCCTTTTCATATTGAGGAATTCATTTTTCTAAGGAAAAAATCAGTCCTATTTTTAAGCTATCTTTTTGAAAATTCTTGAATCCTTGCATAGTAAATAATTTATTTTTCATGAGAAAAATTATGAATCGTAGAATCAGTATTTTTTTTCGTTAATTTTCTTTGAATCGATGTTTTTATTAATGATAATTGATTTCCAAAATTGAAAATTGGAGAGACTGGACGTTCCTCTTGATGGTTGCCTTGCTCGACTTCTAAATAAATTTTTTGTGCATTTGCTGCTGCTTGACGTGTCAGTCGATTTTCTTTAACTAACATTGCCGAATCTGTTAGTTGATGAATATCGATACCGATAAATTGTGGACGTGTTTTGAAACGTGCTAGGATAGATGTTCCTTGCATCATTTCAGCTTCTTGAATGATTCCTGTGCTATCTACACCCAATAAAAGAATCGTACCTGATGTAATTTTTCCGGGACGGCGACCAATAGCCACTTTTCCTTTGCGTTTCATACGAATATAGACAGAATTAAAATGTTTGATCTGCTTCATTCCTAAAAAAATTTGAAGAATATAAGCAATAATTGCAATTGCTCCTAAAAAAAAGATATTCATATGATGTTTGCTCCTTTCTGATACAAAGAAAAGTCCTTCGTACCCTTTCCTTATTACTAGCCTTTTACTAATAATTGCCGGTATTCTTCTTTGCTATTTATCTGTTTGACTTGTTCTCGCAACACCTTATTGGAAGAAATAATAAAAATCGTATCATAAAAACTCAGTAATTCTTCTTCCATCGTTAACGACAAATTTTCTGGAATAGCTACTAAAAAAATCAATTCAATATCTTCTAGCGATCGACCAGTTGGATAATTTCCTATCGTTACAAGAATTTCTTCACTTTGTTGATTGATTCCATGAGGAAAAGCAATACCATTATCGATTACTGCAGATTCTTCTTGTGCTTTTGTCAAGATATACTCTTTAAAAGAAGAATCGATTAATTGTTCAGATTGTAAATTTGTCAATAAATTATCTAAATTTTCTTCATAGGAAAGTTGCTCATCTAGTTGTTCGAAAGAAAATTGAATATGATCAAATGAGGCCGCTTTTGATGCAATAATTCGCTTCCACTCACTTAATAACCAATTCTCATTGAATAGATCCGTCAGTTTGATTACGGCTGTTGTTGCTTTTGTATGTTTTAATGGAATTGTTGTAAATACTGCAAAATATCTATCTAGATCTTTCGTTTCGTACTCTTCTTCTGAATAATGTGCGATACGAATATTTGGACCTAAAACAGTTTCCAATTGACGTTTGATCATTAATGCCGTTCCTTTACCAGTGTTGCAGACTACAGCAATTTCCTTCATATTTGATTGAGTATCCGATTTTAACGCCAATTCAAAATAAATTGCTAAATAAGAAAGTTCTGCTTGTTGGATTGGCTTTTGTAAAAATCTGGCTAATGCCGTGATACCTATTTCTGCTAACTCATGAGCAAAAGCATGTTTTTGCTTAAATTCATTACGGAAAATATCATAGGTTTCGACTTGAAAAATGATCCGATTAATTAAAAACATGAAATGTGATCGAATATTTTGAAATAATATTTCTTGATCCAAATTGATGATAACTGCCGAATTAATTTGATTCATCATATAGTGAAATAAGGTGTTTACTTCTGCATTGTTACCCTTATATTCTGGAACCAGATTATTATTAAAGATATTCAATGGAAAACAGAGAAAATCAAAATCAAATTTGCTAATTGTTATACCATAATTCGTAGCTAAGCTAACGAACAATTCTTCCAATAATTGATCTTCTGAAAAATAATTAATATAATGGGGCACCGATTGTGTTAATGGTTTTCCAGCTTTAATTCGTTGAATTGTTAAAATAATGTTTTTTTGTAATAAACCCAATGTACGGAAATCCATTTTCTTATTTAAAGCAATTGCATCGACCTGCTGCAACAGTTCAGTACTTAATGTTGGCTGTTCAAGATAGTCATACGCATGGTATAAATACAGCAATCGTAGCTGAGATTCTGTTCCAGAAATCTTCAACCCTTTATTAGGTGTACCAATCAAAGAAATTTGATACTTGCTCATTATTTTTTTTAAATTCCGTAAATCTTTATTGACTGTTGAACGACTGACCCCTAATACTTCTGATAAGTCATCAATAACGACATAATCTTTGTCCTTTATAAAACAATCAATTAGAACAGCCATACGTTTGGTACTTGAATTGAAATCTGTTTGTTGTTTCAAACTACCATTCATAATTTTTGAAAATTGATGAGAATCTTTTACTTTTAATGAATAAAGGTTCTCTTTTTCTTCAATTATTGCAATATTTTCCATTTGATCGTTTAACAATTGAATCGCTTTTTTAGTGGTCTGTGCGCTTGTATCAGTTATTTTTTGTAATTCTTCTAAATTCAAGCGGTCATAAGTAATAAAATTCTGCAGCAATTTATACCAGCGATTGATTAATGCCATTTTATTACCCCACCTTCATTTATCCTCGTGTTTTTCCTCCAGCAACGTTGGTTGTAACCCCAGTAATGTAACTAGACCGATCAGATAAATAATAGCATACTAAATCAGCAACTTCACTGAGTTTTCCACTTCGTCCTAACGGGATTGTCGTAGTTTTATCGTAATTTTTACGAAGCTCTTCAACAGTGATACCACGTGTATAAGCTAATGCAGTCTCATAGGCTTCCGTTCGCAAGCCAGTTTCTTCCATAATTCCAGGAGCAATCCCTACTACTCGAATACCTTGTTTACCTAATTCTTTAGACCATGAACGTGTAAAACTATTAACTGCTGCTTTCGTTGCAGCATATGGACTTTGTCCCTCAGATCCTTCTAACCCACTTTCTGAAGACATATTGATGATTACACCTTCATGTGTTTTGAGCATTGTTCGTGCTACCGCTTGCGTCATTAGAAATAATCCTTTTTGATTGATTGCTATCATCTTATCAAAAATACTATCTGATAATTCGAATTTTCCATGTGGATCTGCCTCATCTACTAACAAACCTGGAACATTGATTCCAGCATTATTAACTAATCCATCAATTTTACCTAATTTTTCAATGACTGCTGCAACATTTTTTTCTACTTGTTTTCGATCAGAAATATCTGTCTGAAAATAGTAAAGACGATCATGCTCTACCTTTCCTGGTTGAAGATCAAAGTTTACTACAACCACTCCTTGCTCCAATAATTCATCAATAATACTTGCTCCAATTCCTGAAGATCCACCTGTTACAATCACTTTTTTTCCTGAAACATTTAACCAATCTGACATCTTTGGTTCCCTCCTCTTAAATACAAATTGATTATAAAGCGCTTTCCGATAATAATTAATACATACTTTTTTTTCTAACAGTTTAAAAAGGTACACTAATTTATGAAACACAATAAAAAAAGCTTAAGTAGATTCGTCTACTTAAGCTTTTTGTAATACTTTATTCATTTCTGCTTGTAGTAATTGTGGAGAACGTTCGATTGCATCAATCGTATCTCCTGCAATATGCGACGTAATCACTACATTATCCAGTTCCAATAAGGGCTCCTGCAAACGAATTGGTTCTTCCCATAATACATCGATACCCGCACCAGCGATCTGCTTATTTCTTAAACACTCAACAAAGTCGGCCTGGTTGATGATATCTGGACGAGCAGTATTAATCAGATATGCACTTGGTTTCATTAATTTTAACAATGATTGATCAACAAGATTTTTTGTTTCTGGTACTACCCGTAAATGTAAAGATACTACATCTGAATCACTAAAAATCTCTTTTAAACTTTTTAACTTGATCTGATAGCCTTCTTGATTTAGAGTTTTTTGATCAATAAAAGCATCATACGCACTAACTTCTAATCCTAAAGCAGTTAAACGTTTTGCTACAATTTTTCCAATATGTCCTAAACCTACCAAACCAATTTTTTGATTGGAAAATGACGTTTTATATGCATCATTAGGAAAATTTTGTGGCCATTTACCATTTTTTACTTGAATTGCAGAGGTCGCAATATTACGGACGGTCGCATACATCAATCCAATCGTAAAGTCTGCAACAGGCTCTGCATTACGAATAACATTAATTACAGAAAGATTAGTCATTTCCTTAACTGTTGCTAAATCGATGTGTTCTAGACCACCGCGGCAAGTTCCAATGATTTTTAAATTTCTTGCACGAGTTAATAAATTTCGTGAAACTGGTGCCAAATGAACTAAAAGATAATCAGCTGTTTCCATTGCAGTCAGTATATCTGTAGATAATTCAAAATCATTCGGTCCGTCATGTTCCAATATTTTAATAATCTCACGAAATTCTGAACGAGATTTTTCAGCATACCAATCAAACATTTGAATGTTGAGTGGTTGTTCGAGTATTAACCCTTTTGCTGCTGAAGCGAGATTTTTTGCTGGAACAAAAGGATCGCCAATTACGACTATGTTAGTCATCTTGTCTACCTTCTCCCCTTAATATTCCCGCTTTCGGTTTCACATGAAATTCTGTAGCCAAAGCTAAAAGTTGTTGATCAGTAATTTGTTGTTTAATTTCTTGTCGAGTTGAACAAATCTGTAAATAAATCTTTGCTGCTTTCTCAGCGGTTTCTACTAAACCAAAAGCATCATCCATCGTCTGTCCTGCACCCATAATTCCATGATGTGGCCAGATTACTATTCTAGAGGCCTGCATTTTTTCTGCTGATGCAGCACCTAACTTACTTGTACCAGCCACCATCCACGGAAGAACCGATACTCCATCAGGAAATACGACCAAACATTCTGTAATCATTTGCCATAGCGTTTTAGTAAATTTCTTTTCATCCAATTCATGTATAAATGTCATCGCTGAAATTGCTGTTGCATGTGTATGCAAAATAACTCGATGCTCTGAGTCTTGTTTAATACGAACTGCATGACATTGTAAATGAGAAGCTAACTCACTGGTTGGTAAATCATCACCTTCTAGTCCCCATAATAATTCATAGCAATCTCCTTCTGTATTTATTCGAATAATTGCTAGACTGTCTGCCGGATTTTTTTGAATATTTTTGAAATACTTACCTGAACCAGAGACGAGAAAGATTTCTCCAGCTAAACTTTTTACAGTAAAATCTAAAGCTACTATTTTTTTGACTCGATTAAGATCGAGATAATACTTAACTTCCTCTTGTGGTAATCGATAGCTAATATTTCCTCCATTTCTTTCAGCCCATCCATAGGCCCACAACTGACTAGTTGCTTCACACATTTCTCGAATAAAAGGAGCTTGATTGATCTCATGCAGTTTCATCCCATCATCCTCCACTATTTATACTTAATTAAAGGAGGATCGTAATTAGTCGTGCCACGATCATAAAAGCCACACCTAACAAGCCATGAATCCAATAAGTTTTGCTTTTTACGACATCACCATTGGCACCAATGACCAGTCTTTTAGCACCATCAAAAAATATTTTGATAAAAAAGGCTAATCCAATCAAAATAAACAAATTACTAATCATCTTAATCCTCCTAAACTACTAATTATTTTTGTCCATAATAAGCATTCGCACCATGTTTCCGTAAATAATGCTTATCCAATACTCGCTGTGGTAATTCTTCTGCAAAGGAATTTAATTGTCGTGTTAATAAATTCATCTTGCAGACTTCTTCTAATACTACAGCATTCATTACTGCACTATTTGCATCTTTTCCCCAAGTGAATGGGCCATGTCCGTGTAGCAAAACTCCTGGAACTTCTAAAGGTTTAATTCCCCTTTCACGAAAAGTTTCAATAATCACATTCCCAGTTTCGTGTTCGTAACCCTTATCAATTTCATTTTGTGTTAAGAAACGAGCGCAAGGGACTGAGCCATAAAATGTATCAGCATGAGTAGTTCCCATTGCTGGAACATCCAAGCCAGATTGTGCCCAAGCTGCTGCCCAGGTTGAATGGGTATGAACAACACCACCAATTTCCGGAAATGCCTTGTATAAAACCGCATGAGTCGGTGTATCAGATGACGGATTTAAATTCCCTTCAATGACGTTATTATCCAAATCAACTACAACCATGTCATCAGCTGTCATTTCTTCATAACTGACACCACTAGGTTTGATAACAAAATACTTAGTCTCAGGATCATACGCACTGACATTTCCCCAAGTGTATTTAATTAAACCATGTTTAGGTAATGCTAAATTTGCTTGAAATACTTCTTCTTTTAATTGTTCTAACATCGTTTAAGACCCCTTATTCTTTTTATTAGAATTATTCTTTTTCTTCAAAAAAATGTGTCTGATCTTTATTCTGGATCAATTGCAACAACGATTTTGTTATAGATAAGTTCTCGCTTAAACATCCTAGGCAATATATCTGGTAAATCATCTAATGTAATTTCATGACTTATCATTTCTTTAAACTTGATACGATGTTTAGACATTTCATCTAGCGTTGCTTCCCAGGCACGACCAGGATAAGGTGCCGTATAAGAATTCCATGAACCTTTAATTGTTAACTCTGCTCGCATAATTCGTTCTGCTTCATGTTCAGATAACGGCAAGTCTTGGTGCGATATCCCAACTAGCACTATTGTCCCGTGCTTACGAGTAATTAAAAGTGCTTGTTTTTGAGTAAACTTACTTCCTGCCGTTTCAATTACTACATGTACTCCTAGACCAGTTTCTGCCTTGATGGCCTCTTCTAAATCTTGATTTTTACTATTGATTATTACATCTGCTCCAAGTTGTTTTGCCAAGTTCAATTTTTCATCAAAAATATCAACTGCAATTACTTTTTTCGCACCAAATATTTTTGCAATTTGAATCGCAAATTGTCCAATCGGTCCACAACCAAGAACTGCGACTGTATCTCCTACCTTAATATCTGAGCGTTGCATCGCATGCCAACTAATTGTTGCTGGTTCCACTCCAGCAGCTGATAACAAATCTAAATCTTCTGGCATCATTACACAATGTTCTTCAGGTACTTTTACGTATTCTGCAAAGGCTCCATTACTGCCTGTACCGATTATGTTATAATTATCACTGAGCCCATAAGACCCTTCTTTTGTGTATTCAGAATTTGGATCTGGGATCAATGGTGCAACAGCGATCTTGTCTCCTACTTGAAATTTTGTGACCTGTGATCCTACCCGATCTACAGTACCACTAAATTCATGCCCTAAAATGAGCGGATACATTCTTGCACCTTTTTCTAAGTTTGCGCGGGGTACATCTGAGCCACAGATCCCCGCGTAAGCAACTTTAACTAATACTTCTTCTTCACTAATATCCGGAATATCTACTTCTTTAACTTCCAATACGCCAGGTTTTACTAATACGCTTGCTTTCATTTTTTTTGTCATGATATCTTTCATCCTTCTCTATTAAGCTACCTTAGTTTTGGCTTCAGGACTCTCGACACTATTTTTTGCCGCAGCACGTTCAACATATCCATAAAACGCTTCTTTATTTTTACGGAATAAGAAGTATACGACAAAGTATGCAACGATTGTCAAGCCGATCCATAATGGATTCTGACTTAAAAATGCTAAGAAGATTAAACCAAAAATCGGTTTTCCTAAAATGTTAAAACTTGTTACCATTAATGCACCAGCTGGTAAAGTAACACCTACCGTTTGTGCAATTTCTGTAAACATTGGTGCTGTGTAAGTACACATATATAAACCTAGACTAAACCAGATCACACCGTTAATTAATGTCTTTGCAATATTTCCATTTGATAAACATACTAATGCTTGGACCATATACGGAATCGCTAACAAGTCTACAACTGGTAACGTTTGGTTTCCAGGTAAAATCATTGCAATGAAAACCATAATCGGAATTAAAAGTATTCCTGAAATCAATGTTGCTGGTTCACCATATCCGGTTGCATCATTTACACCTAGATACCACTCGCGTCCTTCATTGTTGCCACGAACATTTTTACTTGCTGCTTGTGATATTGGATTGAATGCCTGTGCAAAAATTCCTGCTACTTTAGGGAAGATTGCCATTACCGCACTCGTTGCAATTCCAACCTCTGTAATCTGTCCCCAAGCAGATAATTCAGCTAAATTACTTAAATTTCCTAGAATTCCTAAAAATAGACCTAAAAACAATCCTAAAGAAATTGGTTCACCTAAAAAGCCTAATTTTTTCTGTAACCCTTGAGGATTTAAACGAACTTTATGCAAGCCAATCATGTTCCAAATCGGATCCATTAATAAAGCAAAGATGCCTGGTTCGATATTATGCATTGCTATAATTGTACAATTTGGATAATGATAATAACTAGACCATCTTCTGGCTAACATTTCTGACAATAATAAACTGTACATATTTAATAAACACATTAAAACAACTGCTAAGATCATATTCTTCGTAGCTAGATATACCATCGAACCCCAAACCATATAGGAATAGTTATTCCATAAATCTGAAGGTTGGAATACATTGGTCCATTTCACTAAGAAAAGTACTGTTTGTAGCACCAATGCGATAACTAGATAGATCATCCCTGCTTCTGTCGAATAGGCAACTAATGCAGTTGCTTGCCAACCTACATCAAAGGCTGGGAGATTGATCCCTGTTTGATCGACCATCTGTTGAACCACTTTGGAAATAATTGGTGTATATGAGTTCAAAATCAAGGTGAAACCCATCAGCCCTACACCCGCATATAATCCAGATAAAAATGCTTTTTGAGTTTTCACTTTCAATACTTTGGCAACGACAAAAATCATTACAGGAACAAAAACCGCTGAGCCAAATGTATCAAAAACACTCTTTAATGTTTCTAACATCTCATTACTCCTTCTTTTTTAATATATTTATTTTTTTACTTTGCTAAATAAATCAATACTTTCTGTAAGAAACCAAAAACAGCCTTTTCTCAAAAAATTATTTATCTAGTGTCAGTAAAACTTCATCCACTTCTTCTAGAAATTCTTCTTCACCAAAACCCGTTAAGAAACCGATCGCATTTACTACTGGAATTCCATAATCACCTTCAGGTAACGGACTAGTATACGTAATGAAATCAAATTTACCTGTATTTGCTAACGACAAAGCTTCATTGGGATTGGCCTCTGTTGTATCGATAGCATATCCCTTTTCTCCTAATGTTTCTTTCAATTTTTCTGCCACCATTGATGATGTTACTGTTCCTGAACCACAAACTGACAATACATTGTATCTTTTCATTATTATTCCTCCTTTTTGCTTACGCAATTTCTAATTCCATTTTTGTTATGATGGTATACATTTCCTCTACAGATGATGCTTTTTCTAAACGTTTTAGTGTCTCAATATCTTGAAAAAGTCCCATTAATTTGCTGAGCATTTTAACCTGACCATCAGGATCCTCAACTGCCATTAAAATGACTAATGAAACACGTACCTTTTCTTCTGGATTAATCATTGAATGAACTTCAATAGGTTCTTTCAGAGTAGCCACTGCCAAAATCGATTGACGCACATGTTCTCGATCCGTATGAGGAATCGCAATACCATAATCTCCCATCTGTAATCCTGTTGGGAGACTCTTTTCTCTTTCTAAAACCGCTGGAACGTAGGTTGATTTAACATACCCTAGTTCCTCCATCTTTTGTCCTAGAAATGTAATTATTTCTTCGTAATCTTGTGGTTTCATTTTGCTAAAAAGCAATTCTCGTTTAATCACTTTATCCCTCCTGTTCTATTTTTTGCTTCTTGCTTAATCAAAAGATATCACGCAAACGCTTTCTTTTGAATTTGTTTTGAACTCATTTTTTACTGAACCTATTCCTGAATATTTGTATGACTTGCTGAAAACATTAATTTATCAAGTGTTTCTTTTCAATTAATTAAGTAATTGAAAAGAAAAAAGGCCACTCTAACTTAGAGTAGACCTAAATTTATATTTTTTTAAATTTTTGGATAATTGCTAATAGTGACTCTTTATCATTTGCATTATCTAGACATCGGATTATCTTAGGATCACTAGCAATTTTTAACAATTGCATCATAGGTTGGATATGCATTTTTTTATCAGTTGCAGAAATAACAACGACATAATGATATGTTTTTCCTTGACTCATAAACCCTTGTGTTACCTTCGCTAAGCACATTCCTAATTCATTAGCTCCGTTTTCAGGAACTGTATGGGGAATAACAATTTTATTTCCTAATAAAATATTAGGGGTCACTTCAGGAAATTGATTTTCTAAGTGTTTCAAATAACGAGCCTCAACAATATTTCGATCAATTAAATTGTTTGTTGCTGCCTGTAAAACTTCTGACCAGCTCAATTTATTCTCCAAAATGATGATACTTTCCTTCGTAATCAAATCACTCAAATTTAACTTTGTTTCATTTGTTAGAATTTCTTGATCTTGAATTTGGAAAATTGAATTATAAGAGATCATCAATTCTTTACGAATTTTCCCTTCTGTTTCAGTATTCATTGGAAGGTGCTTTTTAATGATTGATAGAATATGATCTGGTTGTAATTTATAACTATCAATTTTATAAATTAACTGAATCACCTCATTGACAATCAAAGTTTTATTCATATCTGAAAGATCGTTGCCAACAACGATAACAGGTAGATCTGTTTTTAATGGAGTAGTCGAAAAAATTAATTGAATATCTAAAGTTTTCTCCTTTTCATAAAAATCACGAATCGATAGAGACGTACTAAAGTGAATCATTGGAAACCAATTGTCTAATGTATTTTCCAAAAGTTTTGAACTAATAATACCATTTGGACAGACAACTGCGGCTTTTACAATCGTATTATCAAGATTAATAGGTTTTTCTTTTTGCATATAAGCTCCAATAAACATAGTAATCAAATAAATCTCATCATTTGGTATCCGCTCTTCAAAAAATACTTCCAAAGGAGCAATCGATGATTTCACAATAAAAAATAACGGGTCCAATTGATTTTTAACAATATCTGTTAACATATAATCAGAAGTTAAGCCATATCGAATTCGATAATATGCCGGTATCAAATGAAGAATCAAATTTTCAATCAATCGTTCCTTATCATTTAGTTGGATGATTGTATTTTTTTCTAATGTGGTGATAAACATTTCGATATGTATTCGTAATGTCTCTTTATTAAGGGAAAAAATATTACTTAAATCAGTTATCTTAAGTGAGAGGATATAAAGGCAGAGATAAAGGTGATCTGTATACGACTTTGGCAACATTTTTTTACCAGCTAATACTTTTACAACAGCTGCATATTCATTAGTATCCATAATTTCTTTTGCTTGTAAACCGAAATATTTCTCAATATAGTGATGATTTTTTATTCTACGATCTAATAGTACTAAAAAATAAGGAGCTGTTTGTATCCGATTATCAGTATATTGAACTTGTAATTCTTTCTCGATTGAACGTAGTAGCTTTCTTTGTGTTTCAATTTCTTTTGATTGTATAGCTAAATATTTTTCAAAAATTTGGTGATTATAAATTGAGTCGATTACTTGATCTGTTACTACAAGAATCAGTCCCCGAATAGTCTCTTCATCTCCTCGAAAATAGTAACCATTCTTTCTGGAATAATCGATCGTTAGTTTGTACTGTTTCAGTTGTTTTTTTAATTTTTTTATGTCAGAAACAATTGTATTTTTACTAACTTCTAAACTCTCAGAAAAATGATACAGTGAAAGATAATCAGCAGAAAAAATTAGTAATAAAATAACTAAAAGACGATAATCTTCCTCTAAAAAACTATATTCATCTGCCATCAACTGACTCTCACTATTCTCAATTCCCGAAAAAGAATTAACTACTTTTGTATCTACTACAAAAGTACCATTACGTGAGCGAATGATTTTTCGATAGTCATTTTCTTGTAAATAAGCATTGATTTTTTTTAATGCATAATCCAATTGATTACGAGTTAAGTCATATTTCTCTATAATTTCTTTTGAAGAAATATTTACTGTAGAAGCAATAAGTTGTAAAACTTGAACACTTCGATTATCTAAATCCATTTATTTTCCTCCTTTTTTATTTTACTTCCAGTCTAGCTCAAACAAAAATGATAGTAAACGCTTTCTTTATATTGTTGATTTAAAATAACATTTATATAAGATTTAATCAATATTGTATTTATGTTTGGATCCACATATTCAAATGATTTCTATAAAAATACTCCTGAAATTAAAAAAGCTATACCAAGTATTTTGGTATAGCTTACTTATTTTGTTTAAAATTCTCCTGGATTAGACTCAATCATTACCTTGATTTCATTGCCTTCCATTACTTTATCAAAAGCTTCACGCCATTGTGTCAGTGGGAATTTTTTCGTGATCATTTCATCAATATTGATGGCACCTTTAGCTAATAGATGAATCGCAATCGGCCAATCATATGGGTTTTGTGACCGACTACCAATGTATTCAATTTCTCGTTGAATAATAGATTCAGTATCCAAATCTACCATTTTATTAGCGAATAAACCAACTTGTACAAATTGGCCCTGTTTACGAAGCAATGGCAAGCTAGCATTGACTGCTGGTACAGCTCCTGATGCATCGTAAACTTTATCCACGCCATATCCATCTGTCACTTCATTGACAATGGCAGCTAAATCTTCTTTCATTGTATCCACAATAATATCTGCACCTAGCTTCTTCGCTAAGGCTAAACGATGAGCATCTTTCGTGATCCCAGTCATGATGACAAAAGCACCAATCTCTTTAGCAATTTGTAATAAGAATAAACCAATTGGACCAGGGCCCATAATAATAATCGTATCTTTTAATTCTAAATGACTCTTTTGATACATTGCATGAACACAACAAGCCAATGGTTCACTCATCGCAGCTCCTTCATAACTTAGGTGATCTGGTAATAAATGAATACTTTCTTCACGAGCTAGTACATAATTGGCCATTGAGCCATTTTGTTGGGTCCCGATTCCTTTACGATGTGGACATAGATTGTATTTCTTTTCTTTACAGTAGTCACATTCTCCACAGACATAAAAAGTTGTCTCACTGGTTACACGATCACCAACTTTGACTTTTGTTACCTTGTCGCCTACTTCTACAACTTGTCCAGAAAATTCATGCCCAAGTACAACAGGTGTTGTAGGATTTTTATATTCTCCTTTAAATGTATGAATATCAGAACCACAAATACCTGTATAAGCAACTTTGATCAATACTTTATCTTCAGTAGCTTCCGGTACTGATAAATCAATAAACTCCATTTTGTCATATCCTGGTTCTTGTTTTGAAACGCCCTTCATCATTTTTGTCATTACTGTCTCTCCTCATTCATATTAAGGAAAATAATTTTGGTTGGAAAATTATTTTGATTTTTTTGTGTATTTTATTTCTTTAGATAGTTTTTGTTTCTAAATTGAATGTATCCTTTTTATTTTTATCATTGAAAAATTAGATTAATTCCTACATTACTTGAGCAACTAATTCTGAGAATTTTAGGAAGATCCATTTCAAAAAGTTTCCGCCAGTATCTAAGTTCGTGATCTCAGCTGCACCTTCTGGGAATTTAACGATTCCTTGAGCCATTTCAGTGATAACTGGTGCAAAGTTTGTTGCCATTAGTAATGCTGCTGCCATAACAACGGTTAAAGAAATAACTGAATGTAAAATATTTCCTTTACGACTAGGGACAACTAAAGCAGCGAAAAATGGAATAGTTGCTAAGTCTCCAAATGGTAATACTCGGTTTCCTGGTAAAATAACCGCTAAGAATAATGTGATAGGTACCATTAAAAGACCTGTTGATAATGCTGCTGGTGATCCGGTTGCTAATGCCGCATCCATTCCTAGATAGATTTCACGATCACCATAGCGACTTTGTAATAATTTTTGAGCACCTTCTTGGATCGGAATTAATCCTTCCATCAAGATCTTTACCATTCGTGGCATTAAGAACATTACACCACCCATATTTATTCCCATTTGTAAAATACCGATAAAGTCGTAACCACCTAATAAACCAAGGAACATCCCGATGATGATCCCCATAATCATTGGTTCTCCAAAAATACCAAATCGTTTTTGGATTGTTTCAGGTTTTACATCTAATTTATTGATACCAGGAATTTTGTCGACTAACCAGCCAACTGGTAACGCCAAAATAGCATAACCTTGCGCTGAACCAGTTGTAATACTGATTCCTTCTAATCCATAATATTCTTGAACTTTTGGTGCTGTTTTATCAGCAATGATTTGGATGATAATCGTAAATAAAATTCCGCATAAGATGCCGAAGAAAAAACTTTTTGTTACAATATAACCAGTTGCTGCTACAGAACTAACATGCCAGTAGTTCCAGATGTCAATATTTAGTGTTTTGGTCCGATTTAATGCCAACATAACCAAATTTACAACTAAAATCACTGGAATCATCACAGCCGCGATTGGTTGCGCCCATGTCCCGGCTGAGACTGCTGGCCAGCCAGCGTCAATAATTGTCAGGTTCAATCCAAACCGTTCAACCATTGCTTGTGCAGCTGGACCAACATTTGTAGTTAATACATTGATCACCAAATTGATTCCGATCATCCCAATACCTACGGTTATCCCCGATACAATTGCTTTTTTTACTGGAACTCTGAAAATAATACCGACAATGAAGATAATAATCGGCAACATGACACTTGCGCCAGCACCTAAAATACTCTGGACCACATTCATTAAACCATCCATAGATTCCTTCCTCCCAATCGTTTTAATATATAAATTATTCGTGTATCTAACTTCGAGTAAGTCATTTCTTTTACCTTATTCAACTAACTACCTGTAAGAAAATTAGAACGCATCGCTAGCTTACAAGCTATCTATGAATACAAACCGACTTAGTTAAAACTTGTAAACTAGCTCCTTTGCCAAAAATTATTGAATACCTTTAGCTACTTCAATAATTTGATTCTCGATTTTTTCTGTTCCAATCCCTGTTAGAAATGCCATTGCTGAAATTGCTGGAATTTTGTATTGTGTCGGTAGCATCGTTGTCGAGATCAACATATCTGCTCCATCTTGTCTTCCTGCTGCTTCTGCAATTTTGATTTGCGTGATTTCTACGGGCATATTATTCTTAGCGAATAATTCCTCGACCTTTTTCATAACTACTGTTGATGTTGCGATACCTGCTCCACATGCTACTAATACGCGAATTGCTTTCATAATATTTCTCTCCCTTTTCTATAAATGATTATTTTTAATGGTACTGATTAACTCATTCTCTGTTGTTGCAACTAATAATTTTGATAAAACTGATTCGTTTTGTAATAGTCCCATCAAAGATTGCAGCATTTCTAATTGTGCATGAGGTTGATTCAACCCTAATACAAAGACGATTTGGGCTTCAACTTGCTTGCTATTGTCCTCCATACTTTTAAAAACTACCGGTTCCTGCAGTGTAATGACTGCCACAAATTCTTCCAATACACATTCTGCATCTGTATGGGGAATCGCTGCTCCCAAACTCATCAATTGAATTCCCGTCGGAAAGGTTGCTTCTCGTTTCTTAATTCTTTCTAAGAAGTCTTCTCGAACCCATCCAAGATCAGCTGCTTTCTGATAAACTTCTTCAAACAATTCATCGTTTGAAGAAAAATTTGCTTGTGCGAAAACTAACGGTTCTTTCACATAGGAACTTAGTGTCGTTTCTGTCATTATTTTGCCCTCCAATACTCATCGTTGAAATTGCTCAACGACTCCCGAATTTCTTCTTTTGTGGTCGCTTTCTCTAATTTTGTTAACTCATCTCCACCTGCTAAACTCATCATTTCAAAAATCAAATCGAGATGTTCTTCTTTATCATTAGAAGCTAATAGGATTACTGTATGAATCCTTTTGCCATCCTCAGTTAAGATACCTTTTTTTACTAATCCCAAACTAATTCCTACCCCAATTGCTCCTGCCTCAGCTACTGTATGCGGCAACGCGATCTTATGACGTAAAATTGTATAAGCTGGTGGGACGGGCATCTCTTTTTTTAATGTCTGGACGTAATCCGTCGTGATAATCTGTTGACGCTCTAGCGGGTATGCTAACGCATCTAATACTTCAGACCAGCTAATTGTCTCTTCAAAAATTTGGATTGTTTCGCCTTTTAATAAATCTATCAAGTGTGGACGTTTCTTTTCTAGAATTCTAGTTTCTTTAGGAGCAAACAAACTTAATAGTTCTTCATGAAGACCTGCTTCATCTTCGATGGTGGCATGTTTTTTTACTACTGCTAAGATTTTTTCCAGCGTTACAATCTCAGTGTGAATAATTGCCGTAGAACGTAAAACTCGTTCTCGTAATTGCCGTTTTACTTGTTCAGATAAAAAATTATTCACAACAAAAACTTTTTTTTCTGTTTTCAACGGAACTGCTGAAAAAATGAAATCTACATCATAATCTTTTCGGTAGAATTCTCGAGCAGACATCGATGTAACAAAATCAATCTCTGGAAGCAAATTTTTCAATGTATTCTCTAATAAGACAGTGATTGAAATACCATTTGGGCATACAACAATTGCTTGCTTTCGATTTTCCGGATGGACGATTTCTGAACTTTCTACAATATGACTGCCAATGAATAACGAAATAAAAAACAATTCTGCATCTGGAATCGGCTGATCGAAATAAGCTTCTAGAGGGCCGCTGGCTTCTTTAACTAAAAAGAACAATGAAAATAGATTTGCATCTTTATTTTCTTGATAAAAACGGGTCTGCAGATTCAAATGATACTTGATTCGATAATACGCAGGTCGCATATGAACGAGTAATCGCTCCAATAATTTTTCTTTTTCTTCTAAGTTGACACTAGCAATCCGTTCAAAATTTGCGATAACTTTTTCTAAAGCTTCCCGCATTTTATTGATCTCTTTCACTGACAAAATATCACCACGTGAAAGATTGGTCGTCAGCAGCAGCATCGTCAAGTAAACGCGTTCATTTTCAGTTAAGCCATCAACATCCCAAATAACTCGATCAGCTGCTAAATATTCTTTTGTATCAGCTAACTCTCGATAGTTGACTTTAAAACTATAAGAAATCAGCTTGCCCTTTTGTGCTCGTCGAATTACTAAAATAATCAACAATGGTAAAGTTTTCAGTCGCTCATCTGTGAATTGAACCCTCAACTCTTCTTCCACTAATTCCACTCGCTTGCGAAAGACTTCAATCTGTTGTGGATTGATATTAGCAAATTGGCTAATGAAATTGATACCGTTGTACATCACTGCTAAATTATTCAATAAATTAGAAAGAACATTGCGTTTGTTCCACTCATCTCCTTGAATGAAATAGCCTTTTTGACGAGTATATTTCAAGTCTAGTTGACTTTGTTGAAGCTCTTGGGTAACTTCTTTCAAGTCTCGTAATACGGTATTACGGCTGACTTTTAGTTCGT
This sequence comes from Enterococcus dongliensis, assembly GCF_031927985.1. Taxonomy (NCBI): domain Bacteria; kingdom Bacillati; phylum Bacillota; class Bacilli; order Lactobacillales; family Enterococcaceae; genus Enterococcus; species Enterococcus dongliensis. The sequence continues at coordinate 52,520 of NZ_JARPZC010000010.1, read as the reverse complement.
CAATAAAGTGATTCAACGATAAATAGTCTTCTTTACTAAGTAACATCAATTCGATTATGGCCGCTCGTTCTTTACCGGAAAATACATAACTCTCGGTTGATTCCCCGAGCTGTTCATCACCACCCTTATAATTTGAGAGAATCTCACTTGCGATGAGAAAATGTCCATTTTTTGTTCGTTTGATCTCACTCAACTTTTCATCTAGTAAAGAATCATTAATTTTTTTCAACGCGTAGTTTAATTGCCCACGCGTTAAATCAAATTTTTCACACAATGTTTTACTAGTGATCTGCGGGTTGTTGATTAACTCAACAAAAATCTGATTGGTTCGTTCTTCTAAGTTCATCCTTATCCCTCTTTACATCCTTAATTTAAATGAAAAACGCTTACATTTCCATCTTATTTGTTCACAAATAATTCAGTGTTTTTTATGCAACTTGGTGCTGATAAATACTATTTTTTTATAAAAAAAATAAATGGAACTGAGAAACATCTAAATAATAGCACGAATACTTAGTTACATTCCTATTTTTTACTATCTTTTATGCAACTTGGTACTCTTTTTTTCTATTGATTTTATCAACAGTCTCATTATTTGTCTGTTTTTTATGTAAGTTAGACTTCACAGTCTTTATCAGTAAAAATACTGTATTTTAACGTTGAATGTTGAATAAACTAAAAAAGGGTACTGAATTGAACTATTTATCGTCCTCTCAGTAACCCTTTTATTCAGAATTTTTTTACTGTATGTCCCTATCTTTTTTTCATAATTTAAAATGGGTAGTTATTTTTTTCGGTTCTGGTTGTCACCCATTGAATACGGGTGAACTCTTCTAGTACCCATTTGCCATTAAAACGTCCGATACCAGAATTTTTTTCTCCGCCAAATGGTGCATTGGGTTCATCAGCTACAGTCAAGCCATTGATATGACACATACCGGCTTCTATTTTATTTGCTAATAATCTGCCTTTAGTCACATCTTTCGTAAATAAAGCACTGGACAAACCATACTCTGTGTCATTCGCTGCTTTGATCGCAGCGTCTGTATCTTTTACTTTCAAGATTGGAAGCACTGGGCCGAAAATCTCTTCATGAAAAATTGCTAAAGTAGGATCGTCTGAAACTAACACAACTGGTTCAACGACTTGTCCTTTGATTGAACCTTCTACTAAAAACCTTGCTCCAGCTACTTGCGCTTGCTGAAGAACTTCTTTGATATGATCTGTTTGTTTTTGATTAATGATTGGACCGATGATCGTATCCGCTTCAGCAGGATTTCCTACAATCAATTTTTTTACTCGTTCGACTACTTTATGAACAAACTGATCAAAAACCTCATCGACTACGATTGCTCGATTTGCTGCCATACAGATCTGACCAGCATGCATGAATTTACTGACAACTAGCGCATGAGCAGCTTCCTCGATATCAGCATCTGCTAAAACAATAAAAGGTGAATTTCCGCCTAATTCCAATGCTACTTGTTTAATCTTTTCTCCATTCATTGCATGACTTGCAATATTTTTCCCAACTGGTGTAGAGCCAGTAAAAGAGATGAGACTTGGAATAGGATGACTTACAAAGTAATCACCAATCTCACTACCGCTGCCAACAGTGACATTCACCAATCCTTTAGGGACGCCCGCTTCTTCAAAAATTTTGGCTGGTAAAAGTCCTCCTGTGACGGGACTGTCACTCGCTGGTTTGATGACTACCCCATTTCCTGCAGCAATAGCCGGTGCTAACGAACGCATCGTCAGATGAAACGGGAAATTCCATGGACTGATAATTCCAATCACACCAACTGGTCGACGGATGACAAAACTTTCTTCGCCAGAATTATTTGTAGGTAACAGCTGATTTTCGATACGCATTGGGAAACTAGCTGCTTCTTCAGTAATTCCTTTGGCCAAACTGACTTCAATTCCTGCCTTGATTTTTGTTGCGCCACCTTCTTTGGTCAACCATTCGCTGATCTCTGCTTGTTGTTCTTCTATTAAATGAGCTGCCTTTTGTATCACTTCACTTCGTTCCTGAGGTGTCTTGGTCATCCATTCTTTTTGAGCATTCTGCGCGGCTTGATAGGCTTCATCGACATCTTGGGTACTTGCGCCTTGAATTGTAAGCATCGTCTCTTGTGAATAAGGGTTCTTATCTTCATTCACATGCTTGGAATCACTGCCTCGTTTCCATTTCCCGCCAATAAATTGTTTGTCAAATTGTCTCTGCATAGTTTCATCCCTCCTATCTTCCATCATAGAATACGCTTTCACAAAAAGGCAAAATAACCGCTCAAAACCAAAGATGACTAATCTAGTTTCAATATATAGTCAATTTATCAGCAAAAATTAAAAAAATCCTAGATTTCTCTAGGATTTAATCAACAGCCATTTTTATCTCATAAGGTTCAATGTTGAATAGTTGGACCAAGATTTGATTGACCTGATCAAACAATTCGGTAGTTTCTGCAAAGGTTTGCTTCGTTTGAATTCGTTGATTCTCTGCTTGATAAACAACTTGATTGCCTAAGTATTTCGGTTCGATTACATCATTGCCTTTTTTCAAAACAATCATTTCTTCTCCGATACCTACAGGGATTGCTGTTTCACGCCAGCCATTTTTTTGAACGATTGTTTGAACAAGAGAAGGAACATCAAAATTATCCAACATTTCAGATAATCGATCTTCAAAATGAATCGTAAACGTCTCTGCATTTCGCATTTTGCAAGCATTGCACCCGCCTTCAACTAAAAAGGCTTTACTAGAAATTGCTGCTCTAGGCATGTGACTCCCTCACTTTCTGATAAATATTATTAAGTTTGTTTGCATCAAGATCAGCAAAAGTCGCTACGATCGTATCTGCAAAAGTCAAATCTTGTTTAGGAAACGCCGGATTAGCATAACCCACACAAACCATACCGGCATTTCGTACTGCTCCTGTACCATTTTTAGTATCTTCAATCCCCAGACAATTTTCAGGAGCGACACCTAATCGTTTAGCTGCTGCTAAATATACGTCTGGTGCTGGTTTTGAATGTGTCACTTCTTCGGTACTGACGACTTCTGAAAAATAATCTGCCAAACCAATCGTTTCTAAATTTTCTTTGATCTCTACTAACGAAGACGATGATGCCACTGCTAATTTTAAGCCTCCTTCATGTAATCGCTTAACAAAGTCCTGCACATGAGGGATTACTTTGATTCCATTTTGTTTGATCAACGCTTGACGCAAAGATGTCATTTGTTCAACATATTCCGGTACCGATAAAGGCAATGAGAATTCTTGTTTCATTTGTTCCCACATATACTCACTCGTTGTGCCCATAAATTGAAAATGATAGCTCTCTTCTACTTCGTGACCTGCTTCTTTTAACATCTGTGATTTACTTTGAAAGTACGTGTATTCTGAATCGACCAACACGCCATCCATATCAAAAATAATTGCTTCTAACATAAAGATCCTCCATACAAGTATCTGCTTAGACTCTACCACAGAACCAAAAAAGTGCATAGGTCTATTCTATAAAAAATCTGCATAGTAGCTATGATTTATTCAAGCAATAAATCCTGCACTAACCTGTTAAATTTTCTATTCTCTTATAAAAAAACTGCGACAGATCAGTGTCACAGTTTTTAGAATTAATCTATTTATAAAGTCTTTTCAATTGATTTTTCTGGAATAAACCACATCAACAAAATCAAAGCATTGACAATTAATACAGCAATCGGTGCGATTAATTTCCCTAAAATCAAGGCCACGATAGTTAGACCAATCGATAAGTACAATTTAGGATAATGTCGGAACATCTGTCCAATCTGAGAATCTATTCCGTTTGCTCGAACCAATGCTCGTACTAACAAATAATAAGCAAAGTCCGTCCCTAAAATAATCGAGCCATACAAAGCTTGCGGCGGCCAATCAAAGGGATAATTTCCCACCCAAGCAGTAGCATAAGGAAATAAGGTCATCATCAAAATCAAAAAATTGTTTGCCCACAACACCCAGCCATCCACTTTTTTTACTAAATGAAAGAGGTGGTGATGATTGTTCCAATAAATCGCTAGGCTGACAAAACTGATCAAATAAACAATAAATTTATGTTTCATAACTAAAAAAGCTGACCAATCAGCTGAACTTGGTTCATGCAATTCTAAAACGAGCAATGTCATGATGATTGCAATAACTGCATCGGTGAACGCCTCAATTCGTGATTTCGACATTTTTTTCTCCTGACTTTCTATTATTACTAATAAAAAATAAGCTTTTCCGTTGTCTTTATTAAACAAAAAAATACATGAAATATCAAGAATAACAGTGCTACTTGCACATATTCATCTATTTTTTCATAGATTAATAACTTTAGTCATTAAACTTGGTAAAGGCCTATCATAAATACGTCTTAAGTTGGACGTAAAAAGAAAAGTAATTTGCTAAACTAAATTCAAATAAAACAGATGGAAAGAAGGACATTAAAATGATGAAAGAGTATCCTATAGTTGTACGTATCTTAGCTGTTATCGGTCTTTTTTTAGTTGGTAGTTTACTTTTGAGTATCGTCGGCCCGATTTTTGCAGGCTTGATCAAATTATTCTTTAAAGTTGCTATCCCACTAGCCTTGGCTTATCTTTTGGTCAACTGGCTAACAAAACGACGTGGTCGGACTTATTAATCTGCAACTAAAAAAATCGTAGCAAGCATTCGGTAACTACCGATCTTCTACGATTTTTTTATTGAATTCGTTTATCTCTATCCTAATGCAACATCTAGAATCATCATAATGATAAAACCTATCATAGCTCCAAACACACCGTAATGATGCTTGCTATCTGTTGTTACTTGCGCTTCAGGGATCAATTCTTCTACTACAACATAAATCATAGCTCCTGCAGCAAACGATAAGGCATACGGTAATAAAGGTTCGACGCTAGTGACTAACAACGCTCCGATTACCGCGGCAATCGGTTCCACCAGACCAGAAGCCTGTCCATAAAGAAAAGATTTTGTACGACTCAATCCTTCTTGACGCAAAGGAATCGAGACTGCCGCACCTTCTGGGAAATTTTGGATTCCAATCCCTAATGAAACAGAAATCGCTGCCAAAACAGCTACTGCAGGATTCGCTGCTTCATTTGCAGCACCAAAGGCTACTCCTACTGCCAATCCTTCTGGGATATTGTGCAAGGTAATTGAGAACACGAGCAAAATCGTCCGTTTCAAATGACTGGGTAGTCCTTCTTTTTCTTTATTTGGTCCAAAGTGCATATGAGGGATTGTTTTATCAGCGATATATAAAAATAATCCTCCTAATCCAAATCCTAAACTAACCACTAGCCAAGGAATCGAGCCATTTTTTTCAGCCGCTGCAATCGCAGGATCCAGTAATGACCAAAAACTAGCCGCGATCATCACACCTGAAGCAAAACCCAACATCAAATTTAATACATTGCGATTAATTTTTTTAAAAAAGAAAACTAACGCGGCACCTAATGCCGTCATCCCCCAGGTAAACAGTGTACCCACTAATGCTTGTTGCCAAGTTGCTAAACTTAATAACCATCCAATCATAACATCCTCCTAAATCTCATTATTCGTATAAAAATAAATCTAATGATCCTGCTCGCTAGAAAATTCATTAATTAGTTGATTCCAAAAATCACTAAGTATTTTTCTCTACTTTTAAAAAATGCTTGATCGAATTGGTCTCATTTTTATTATTGAAACCGTTTATTCATATTAACTTTAGCATATTTTAGGTATACCTGTAAACTTTTTTCCTAAGACACTTTCTTTGCCGGTTTTTTTAAGGCACGTTATACTTTTTAGTAGGAACCTTACAAATGAAAGTGAGTGAAGAGAATGGCAAAAATCAATGCAGGCGTTGCGATGGTCAAAGTATTAGAGGCTTGGGGCATCGACCATATTTATGGTATTCCCGGCGGTTCCTTCAATTCGACAATGGATGCTTTGTATCATGAACGCGAGTCGATCAAATACATCCAAGTTCGTCATGAAGAAGCCGGTGCTCTTGCTGCTGCAGCTGATGCAAAACTAACTGGTAAAGTAGGCGCTGTCTTTGGTTCGGCAGGTCCTGGCGCTAGTCACTTAATCAATGGACTCTATGATGCGCAGATGGATCATGTTCCCCTTTTAGCTTTATTAGGACAGGTCGCTTCGACTGCCATGAACTATGACGCTTTTCAAGAGTTAAATGAAAATCCCATGTTCGCAGATGTCAGCGTTTATAACCGTACGGTGATGACGCCTGAAAGTTTGCCACATGTGATAGATGAAGCCATCAAAGCGGCTTATCAGCAAAAAGGTGTCGCTGTCGTTACCATCCCGGTTGATTTTGGTTTTACTGAAATTGAAGAACAAGATATTGCAACGGCAAAAAATCATAAGACCGGTGTCTTGCTCTCAGACGAAGCAGACATCCAAGCGGCCTTACCTTTGATCGAAGTGGCAAAACGTCCAGTACTTTACGTCGGTCAAGGAGTCCGCGGCGGTCTTGATGCTGTCAAATCTTTTTCTGAACATTTTTCAATGCCAATCGCTGCCGCGGTTTTAGCTAAGGGTATCATCCCTGATCTATATGAGAACTTTTTAGGTTTTGCAGCACGTGTAGCAACTAAACCTGCAAATGAAGCGTTAGCTGAGGCTGATTTAATCGTATTTGTCGGCAGCGATTTCCCATTTGGTCGTTCTTTCTTTAACCCGGAGGCAAAGTTTATTCAAGTAGATATTGATGCCGCTAAGTTTGGACGACGCCACCACGCAGATTATTCTATTTTAGGTGATGGTGCTACGACTCTTCGCCGCTGGGCTGAACTTGGTGAGAAACGTCCCGCAGATGACTGGTTACGAGCAAATCAAGCAAATATCCGTAACTGGCACGCATGGCGGAAGAGTTTTTACCACGATGAATCAACACCTCTTCGTGCAGAACCTGTCTTTAAAGAAGTCAATCGTATCGCTGAAAAAGATGCTGTTTACGTTGCCGATGTTGGAAATGTCACATTGAATGCAATCCGTCATTTAGAGATGAACGGCGAACAACGTTTTACAACTTCTGGCTGGTTTGCGACAATGGGTAATGGCGTGCCAGGTGGAATCGCAGCGCAATTAACTTTTCCTGACAAGCAAATTTTTACATTTAGCGGCGATGGCGGTTTTGCCATGCAAATGCAAGACATCATTACACAAGTAAAATATAAGTTGCCAGTTATCAACGTGGTTTTTTCTAATAATGCCTTTGGTTTTATTGAAGCCGAACAAGAAGATACTGAACAACAAAAATTTGGGGTCTTCCTTGAAGGTGCAGACTTTGGTAAGGTTGGTGAAGCCCTTGGTGCTGATGGCTTCACAATTACAGAATACAGCCAATTAGAACCTGCCTTTACTGCTGCTAAAGCAAGTAATCGCCCTGTTGTAATCGATATCAAAATCAAAGACGAACGACCATTGCCTGTTGAAGCACTAGAATTAGAGCCTGAAAAGTTCTCGAAGGAACAAATCCAGGCATTTAAAGAAAAATATCATGTCCATGATATGCCAACTTTACGAGAGCTGTTGAACTAAAAAAGAAGCTGCGATCTCGTCGCAGCTTCTTTTTACATTCTTCGAATCGTTTGTTTAGCTTCTAATTCTAACTGTTTTGTTAGTTCATTTGCTGATAATTCTCGATTGACCAACGCTTGTAAGACCATCGGCAAATTCACCCCCGTCACTAAAGATTGTCGTGAATCATGGATTACACAATAACTGGCATAACGAAATGGTGTACCGCCAAACATATCGACTAACCAAACGAGTTCATCAACTTTCGTCAATAATTCTTTGGAGAGATTTTCAATCTTTTTTTGTAATCCTGTAGCTCCAGGTTCAATATTTATTGTTTCCACGCAGCTCTGCTCACCCAAAATAGATTCAGCTGTTTTTAACAGACTGTCCGCTAAATGGTCGTGGGTCGCGATAACTATCCCGATCATACTGACACATCCCTTCAGTTCCCCAGTCTATCCTATTTTAAACTGCAAGTAAATTCTTAAGGAAGCTTGAAACTTCAGATGTTCCCCGATATAATGCAAAGAGGCCTTACGCCAATACTGATAAAGCGAGGAAAATCATTGATTACAGTAAGTGACGTTAGTTTACAGTTCCCTGACCGTAAATTATTTGATGACGTAAATATTAAATTCACTCCCGGCAATTGTTACGGGTTGATTGGTGCAAATGGTGCCGGAAAATCAACTTTTCTTAAGATCTTAGCAGGTGATATTCAACCATCTACTGGCTCGGTTACTCTGGGGCCTAATGAGCGAATGGCTGTTTTGAAACAAAATCATTTTGACTTTGAAGACTATACTGTTCTTGAGACGGTCATCATGGGCCATCAACGTTTATACCAAGTCATGCAAGAAAAAGACGCCATTTATATGAAGGAAGATTTTTCCGATGAAGATGGTATTCGTGCGGCAGAATTAGAAGGTGAATTTGCTGAACTTGATGGTTGGGAAGCAGAACCTGAAGCAGCAGTTCTATTACAGGGCTTGAATATCCCTGAAGATTTGCACCAACAAAAAATGGGCGAATTGACTGCCGGTCAAAAAATCAAAGTACTTTTGGCACAATCGCTTTTTGGTAAACCGGATGTCTTATTATTAGACGAACCGACAAACGGATTGGATATCCAATCCATCAACTGGTTAGAAGAATTCTTAATCAACTTTGAAAACACCGTGATTGTCGTATCCCATGACCGTCACTTCTTGAACAAAGTATGTACCCATATGGCCGATCTTGATTTCGGTAAAATTAAATTATATGTCGGTAACTACGATTTTTGGTTGGAATCAAGCCAATTGGCTGCAAAATTACAGTCACAACAAAATGCCAAAAAAGAAGAACAGATCAAAGAATTACAAGATTTTATCGCTCGTTTCAGCGCTAACGCATCAAAATCAAAACAAGCGACTTCTCGAAAAAAAATGTTGGATAAGATCACACTTGATGATATTCAACCTTCTTCACGCCGTTACCCATTCGTTCAATTCAAACCAGAACGAGAAATCGGAAACGACTTGTTGCAAGTTGACAATGTCAGTGTGACGATTGATGGAAAGAAAATTCTTGATAACATCTCATTCACTTTAAATCGTGATGATAAAGTGGCTTTCATCGCTGAAAGCGACTTAGTGACAACGACTTTATTTAAAGTTATCATGGGAGATCTTGAACCGGATACTGGTACGATTCGTTGGGGAGTAACAACAAGCCAAGCATATCTGCCAAAAGATACGACTAAAGAGTTTGATAACAACCTGCCAATTCTTGACTGGTTGCGTCAATATGCTAGTAAAGAAGAAGATGACAATACTTTCTTACGCAGTTTCTTAGGCCGGATGTTGTTTTCTGGAGACGAAGTGATGAAACCCGTCAATGTCTTATCTGGTGGTGAAAAAGTTCGTTGTATGTTATCAAAATTGATGCTGTCAAAATCAAATGTCTTAGTCTTAGATGATCCAACGAATCATTTGGATTTAGAGTCGATCTCAGCTTTGAATGATGGATTGATCGCATATAAAGGTTCGCTTTTATTTGCCTCTCATGACCATCAATTTATTCAAACAATCGCTAACCGGATTATCGCCATTTCTGAAAATGGTGTCGTTGACCGTGCCGAAACGACTTATGATGAATTCTTGGAAAATCCTGAAGTCCAAAAACAATTAAGCCAACTGTATTAGACAATAAAAAACGAGGAAATCAATTGATTTCCTCGTTTTTTGATTAACTTCTTTTTTCACCACGCGTAAAGACTGCGATACAGCCAAGACCTGTATGGCTAGCAATCGTCGTTCCTAATGGAAAGATCCGAACCTCTTTTGGTTGGATGCTTTCTTCTAAATGACGCTTCACTTCTTCAGCACCTTCTTGATCAGCACTGGTAGTGATAAAAATTGTTTGATTTGCTGGATCTTTCGTTGCTTCACTGATTCTATCAGCAACTAATTGCAAGGCTTTTTTACGTCCTCGCACCTTGTCGACATTTTGTAATCTTCCTTCAACATCTACAGTGATGATCGGTTTGATATTCATCAAACCACCAATTGCAGCACTTGTTTTTGAGATACGACCTCCGCGTTGTAGATGATGAAGATCATTTACAGTCACCCAATGATGATAGGTTAATTTGTTTTCTTCTAGCCAATCATACAAATCATTCAGAGACATTCCTGCTTGCTGTTTCTGAGCTGCTTCATAGACCATCAGTCCTTCACCGCCGCTGGCAGCCAAAGAATCTACGACATAGACTTCTGCTGCTGGTATATCTTCTTTCAAGATCTCCACCGCTTGCATCGCACTTTGATAAGACCCGCTCATACCTGAAGAGAAACAAATATACAAAATCGGGATTTTCTTCTCTGCATAGCTACGGAAAAATTCTACATAACGACCAACATTGACTTGCGAAGTTGTTGGCATTGCACCATTTTTGATTTGTTGATAAAAATCAGCAATTTTAAAATGACGTCCTAAGTCATCGGCAATTTCAGTGCCACCGATTGAGACATGCATCGAAATAAAATCAACGTTGTTTTCTTCTAGTATTTCATAAGGCACATCACAACATGAATCTGTCAGAATCTGATACATTTTTAAATCCTCCAAACACCCACTTGATAGTATATTCATTTTACTAGATAATTGAGTGCTTGTCTCATATTATGTTAGATTTGTGCCCAAACGCTTTCCATAATATTTGTTTGTGTCCGATCTGGCCCAACGGAAAACGTTGAAATACGAACACCGACAAGTTCAGAAACACGGCGAACATAATTTCTCGCATTTTCTGGTAAGTCTGCTAGATCACGACAACCAGTGATGTCTTCATCCCAACCAGGTAATTCTTCATAGACTGGTTTACAGCGATTTAATTCTTTCAAGCTTGCTGGATAATGATAGATCAATTCGCCATCTAATTCATAAGCAGTACAAATTTTCACTGTTTCTAAACCGCTCAAAACGTCGATTGAATTTAAAGAAAGATTGGTGATACCTGAAACACGTTTAGAATGGCGCATGACAACAGAGTCAAACCAGCCCACACGTCGTGGACGACCAGTCGTTGTTCCATATTCACGGCCGACTTCACGGATTTGATTTCCTACTTCATCGAATAATTCTGTTGGGAACGGACCATCACCAACACGTGACGTATACGCTTTGCATACACCGACAACCTTGTCGATTTTTGCTGGACCCACACCACTACCGATTGTTACACCGCCGGCAACTGGATTGGAAGAAGTGACGAATGGATATGTTCCTTGGTCGATGTCTAACATCACGCCTTGTGCGCCTTCGAATAATACACGTTTTCCGTGATCCAACGCATCGTTCAAGATAACCGATGTATCTGTTACATATTGTTTGATTTGTTGTCCATATTCATAATATTCTTCAAAGATATCGTCAAAATCCAATGCTTCATCATCAAACATTTTAACAAATTGGCGATTTTTTTCTTCTAGATTGATTTTTAAACGTTCTTCAAAAATTTCTTTATCTAATAAATCAGCGATTCGGATACCAACACGAGCTGCTTTATCCATGTAAGCTGGTCCGATTCCTTTAATCGTTGTACCGATTTTATTTTCGCCTTTGGCATCTTCTTGTAACTGATCCAATTTGATATGGTAAGGTAAAATCACATGAGCTCGATCAGAGATTCGTAAATTGTCTGTCACGATTCCACGTTCATGCAAATAAGCTAATTCTGTTACTAATGATTTTGGATTGACCACCACACCATTTCCAATGACACTGATTTTTTCTTTGTAGAAAATCCCAGAAGGAATCAAGTGTAGCTTATATGTTTCATTGTCAAATTTGATTGTATGACCTGCGTTGTCTCCACCTTGGTAGCGAGCAATGACTTCTGCATTCTCACTTAAAAAGTCTGTGATCTTTCCTTTTCCTTCATCGCCCCACTGCGTCCCTACAACTACTACAGATGACATCTGAACACCTCATTCAATTTTATTTAATCCTGAATCATTGTATCAAGAATAAGCCAATACTTCAACTAAAATTCGAATATTAAAATAAAATATACTAAAAAAAAGAGTAAATCACGAACATTATTTTTAGATTATGAAAAAAAACATGCGAACACATAACAACGAGTTTTAAGAACAAAAAAAGCGTAAGTTTTATACTTACGCTAAAAATCTTCTCTTGGGGATAACGAAGAAAATTTATTGTATTGCTTAATGAAGAGCAATTCAACAGTTCCTCGTGCACCACTCCGGTTCTTTTCAATGATTACTTCGATTACATTGCGATTAGCAGCTGATTCTTCGTCTTCTTCTCCTTCGCGTTCATAATAATCTTCACGATATAAAAAGGCAACGATATCCGCATCTTGTTCGATTGATCCTGATTCACGGATGTCACTTAACACGGGACGTTTATCCTGACGTTGTTCGACTCCCCGCGAAAGCTGTGACAAAGCAATGATTGGTACTTTCAATTCTTTTGCTAATTTCTTCAATTGACGCGAGATTTCAGAAACTTCTTGTTGGCGATTCTCGCGGCCGGTACCTTCAATCAATTGTAAGTAATCAATCAAAATCAATCCAAGATTGCCTTTTTCTTTTGCTAATTTATGACATTTTGCTCGAATTTCAGAGATTTTGATTCCTGGTGTATCATCGATAAAGATATTCGCTCGCGATAGACTCCCCATTGCAACAATCAGATTTTGCCATTCTTCTTCAGATAATTGTCCTGTTCTAAGGTGGCTTGCTTCAATCGATCCTTCTGCACAAAGCATCCGGTTAACTAAAGATTCTGCCCCCATTTCTAAACTAAAAATAGCAACGGATTTATCTGTCTTTGTTCCGACGTTTTGTGCAATGTTCAGAGCAAAAGCGGTTTTGCCGACTGCCGGACGAGCCGCTAGAATGATCAACTCTTCTGCTTGTAAGCCTGCTGTCATTTTATCTAATGCCGCATAACCTGTAGGTAATCCTGTAATTTCTTCATTATTTCGTGCCAATTGATCAATATTTTCAATCGCAGTATTCAGCACGTCGCTAATAGACAAAAAACCACTCTTGTTGCGCCGTTCGGATACTTCCATAATATTCCGCTCAGCTGTATCTAAAATCGTTTGTACGTCGTCTCCTTGTTCAAAACCTTGGGTTACGATATTCGTAGCGGTTTGGATCAGATTACGCAGTAGTGATTTCTCTTCAACGATTTTAGCATAATAACCTATATTGGCCGCCGTTGGAACGCTTAATGCAAGTTCAGATAAATAGCTTAATCCACCCGCATCTTCCAACTGATTTTGTTGTTCTAGCAATTCTTTGATCGTCACCACATCGATTGCTTCATTCCGATCATTTAATTGAATCATTCCACGGAAGATCAATTGATGGCCACGACGATAAAAATCTTCTGGAACTATGTACTCCATGGCTGTAATCAAAGCATCCGTCTCTAAAAAGATAGAGCCTAGTGTTGCTTGTTCGGCTTCGATGCTTTGTGGTGGCACACGATCTTGTAACATTTCGCTCATGTTTATTTACGCTCCTCTTCGTCCATCTATTTTACAAAATCTATCCGTCAAATACAATCATACAATAAAGAGTATGAGGGATTCTTTTAATTTCAAGAATTCTCATACTCTCTTGTCATTATTCGTTTCTTATAAGTTATTCTTCCACCACATGAACTTTGATGATTCCTTCAACATCTGTATGAAGTTTAACTGGAACTTTTGTATACCCCAACGTACGAATCGGATTTTCTAATTCGATCTTACGTTTGTCGATTTTTAGATTGTATTGTTTTTTCAATCCTTCTGCAATTTGTTTTGAAGGAATCGAACCAAACAACCGGCCATCTTCGCCGCCTTTTGCTTTGATTTCCACTACTGTTTCTTCCTTGGCTAAAAATTCTGCAACCTTTTTAGCTTCCGCTAAAACTTCTGCAGCTTTTTTATCTTGGGCTTTCTTTTGACCGCTCAATTCAGAGATGCTACTTTTGGTGGCTTCTTTGGCTAAGTTATTCTTTAATAAGTAATTTTGTGCATAACCTGTTGGGACTTCTTTGATATCGCCCGTTTTTCCTTTTCCTTTAACATCTTTTAAAAAAATTACTTTCATTCTTCTGTCCCCTCCGTCAACTGTTTATTAATGGCATCTAATAATTGTTCTTTCGCTTCAGCGATTGTACGATCAGACAATTGCGTTGCCGCATTTGTAAAATGTCCGCCGCCGCCCAAGACTTCCATCACTATTTGGACATTAATTGTCCCAGAACTACGGGCACTAATCGCAATCACACCATCTGTCCGTTTGATAATGACAAACGCAGCATTGATATCGACCATTGATAATAAGGTATCCGCTGTTTTGGCTGCCGTTACATTATCGTATTCTTGATCATCTGTTCCTGTAGCGACCACAATGTCATCTCTGACGTATTCGCTTTCTCCTACTAATTTGCTGATTTCTAAATAGGAACGAATATCCGTACTCAATAAATATTGTACTAAAGAAGCATCTGCTCCACAAGTCTTTAAATAACTGGCGACATCAAAAGTTCGTGCTGTTGTTCGAATCGCGAAATTCTTAGTATCCACAGTGATGCCCGCTAGCAAAAGTGTTGCCTCTAATTTGCTCATCCTTTGTCTTCCATTACTTTCAAACTGGATCAATTCAGTTACTAACTCAGAAGCCGATGATGCCGATGATTCAATATAAGTTAACAACGATTTTTCCGGAAATTCTTCCCCTCTTCGATGGTGATCGATAATAACGATATTTTCAAATTGTTCATATAATTCTTGATCAATCGATAGCGAGGGTCGATGATAGTCAACCATCACCAATAAATCGCCTGGTTTTCGTTGTTTTTTTGCTACATCTGGTGCGATCAACAAATCTTCTAGCTCACCATTTTCATGAATCTCCGCTAAACAACGTTCGACATCTGGAATCGTCTCTTCTTCATTGATGACGATGCGAACCTTTTTATCATGGTAACGAGCTAAACGAGCTACTCCAAATGCTGAACCGATTGCATCCATATCAGGAAAACGATGCCCCATCACAAATACGTTCCCCGTTTGATTGAAAACTTTCTTCAACGCCATCGACATCGCTCGTGATCGAACCCTCGTCCGTTTAGCTGCACTGGCAGAATTTCCACCATAAAAAATCGGTTTCTGTCCTTCTTCTACATTTTTAACAACGACTTGATCGCCTCCGCGAACCAACGCGATATCTAGATTATTTTGTGCTTCGTCACCAATCGTATCTAAAGAGGCTGTACCATAGCTGATTCCCATACTAACCGTGATCAACATATCTTGTTTCTCAGCGGAAACCCGAATATGCTCCAATAAATCAAAATTATTTTCAATCATTTTCTCCAAATCATCGTAACGAGCAAAGAGAAAAAAACGCTCTGCATTCACACGTTTGTAGAAAATATGATACGAATCCATCCAATCAGAAATGATCGTTGTAATAAAAGAATTCAAATTAGATATTTCTTTGTCGTCTCGCCGATCAATCACATCATCATAATTATCCACTGAAAGGATACCTACAACTGCTTGTTGCTGTTTTTCTTTGTTCTCTAGCGTATATTGTTTTGTAATGTCGATTAAATAGACAACGCGTTTTTCTTGATTCAAATCAAAGTGATACAATTTGTTATCTATCTTATAAATACTTTTCCCTTTTTCTGCACGTTGTAGTAATTCATTAATCATATCTTGCTGATCAGCGGTAGTTAAAGTTTGGATGCTTTCTGTTATTGCTGGACTTGTCCAAACAAACGTATTGGTATCATCCCATGTAATAATTCCCACTGGCATATCCTCAGAGACATATGACAATGCTTCTTGTGCTCTGCGAGAAGCATATTGAATTTTTTGTTGATTCGTGATCTCAATCCGATTACGTAAAACAACTGTATACATCCATAACAAGAAATCGATTATTACAATAATTCCCGCCGTTAAAATCGCAAGCGGTGACAAAAAAATTACTGCTAATTGAATCAGTAATAAACAAAGTAAGAAAAAGGTCCATTTTAATCGAGAATTTTTTTTCATTCATGACCTCCTATTTCAATTCTCCTTATCTATCCCGAACAGACAAGCTAACAGTGTAATTTTATCACAGTCTTCTTTAGCAAGCGACTTTCTTGAATGTTTCACGTGAAACACAAAAGAGAGACTTCATTAATGAAGTCTCTCTTGAAATGGATATTTTATTCTTCAGAAACGAATGCTAATAAGCCCATAATACGTGCGCGTTTGATAGCGATCGTTAATTTACGTTGGTTTTTAGCGCTTGTTCCAGTTACACGACGAGGTAAAATTTTACCACGTTCGCTGATGAAACGTTTTAGTAATTCGATATCTTTATAATCGATGTACTCGATATGATTTGCAGCAATATAGTCTACTTTACGACGTTTGCGACCTCTTCTTTGTTGTGCCATTCCGTTTCCCTCCTATTCAATTGTTAGAATGGTAAATCATCATCTGAAATGTCGATTGAGGATCCACTAAATGGATCTGAATCTCGATCGAAGTCAGGCATAGTGTTCTTAGCTGACTGAGAGGATTGATTATAATTGTTGTCAAAATTATTTCCTCCGCCTTGGAAGTTGTCGCTAGAACTTGGGTTCTGTTGACGTTGTTCACTTGCAGAACGCGATTCCAATAACTGGAAGTTTTCAGCAACTACTTCTGTCACATAGACACGTTGTCCTTGCTGATTTTCATAATTTCTGGTTTGGATACGGCCAGTCACACCTAAAAGAGTTCCTTTGCGCGCATAATTAGCTAAAGTTTCAGCCGATTTCCGCCAAATAACACAATTGATAAAGTCTGCCTCACGATTCCCGCTTTGATTCGTAAAATTACGATTCACTGCTAAGGTAAACGTTGCGACACCTGTACCATTTGCTGTATAGCGCAAATCAGGATCCTTCGTTAAACGACCAACTAGTACAACATTATTAATCAAAGTAAAGCCAGCTCCCTTCTCGTCAATTGTTTCACGTGAAACAATTATTCTTCAATCTTAACGATCATGTGACGAATAATATCGTCATTGATTTTTGCAAGACGATCGAATTCGTTAACTGCACTAGCTGTTGTTGGCGCAGTTGCATTGACGATATGGTAGATGCCTTCACGGAATCCGTTCATTTCGTAAGCGAAACGGCGTTTTTCCCAATCTTTTGAATCGATAATTTCTGCTCCATTATCTTTCAAAATTGTATCGAAACGTTCTACTAAAGCAGTTTTTGCTTCTTCATCAATGTTCGGACGAATGATGTATGTGATTTCATACTTCGTGTTTTGACTCATTGATTTTCACCTCCCTATGGACTGTAAGGCTCTTAATTTATTTAAGAGCAAGGAGAGCGATCTAAAATATATAGACTACTCACAAATATTCATTATACATAATCATCCTACAAAAATCAAATGTTTCTTTACTTTAAGTTACGAAAAAAGACTAGGATTTCTCCTAGTCTTAAAATTTATTCTTCTGTATCGTTTGTTTCTTCAGTTGGATCAGCTGAATTTTCACTTAATTCGATTGTTTCAGTTGTTTCAACTTCTTCGTCCTCTTTTTCAACGATTGCCATCGTTACAACTTTTGTATTTTCTTCCATTTTCATCAAACGAACGCCTAAAGTAGCTCGACCTGTTTGTGAGACACCACCAACATTAAAGCGGATAATGACACCTTTATCTGTAATCAATAAGATATCCTCATCGCCATTCACAGCAGCTAGTCCAGCCAATGGACCATTTTTTTCTCTAACATTTGCAGTCTTGATACCTTTACCGCCACGACCTTTGATTGGATATTCTGTCGCTTTTGTCCGTTTTCCGTACCCTTTTTCAGTAATCACTAAAACTTCTTGCTCTTCTTTTAGTACGGCTGAACCAATCACGTAGTCTTCTTCACGCAATCGGATTCCGCGAACTCCGCTAGCTGTACGACCCATATCGCGGACCGCTTCTTCTTTGAATGTTACGGAATACCCGTTATGAGTACCGATGATGATCGTTTCATCACCTTCTGTTGCCATTACATTTACCAATTCATCGCCTTCACGTAGACCAATTGCAATCAGTCCGTTTGCGCGAATATTTGAAAAGGCCGTCACAGTCGTCCGTTTAACCGTTCCTTTTTTCGTCACAAAGAACAAGAAATGACCATCTTCTGCTTGTCCGCTAACTGAAATCACCGCTTGGATTGTTTCATTTGAATTGATCCCCAATAAGTTGATAATCGGGATTCCTTTAGCTGTACGTCCATATTCAGGCACTTCATAACCTTTTGCTCGGTAGACACGACCGCTGTTAGTAAAGAACAGCAATGTATCATGCGTGGAACAAGAAATTAATGTTTTTACAAAATCATCATTGTGGATTCCCATTCCCTGAACGCCGCGGCCGCCACGACGCTGCGCACGGAATTCTGTCGATGCAACCCGTTTGATATAACCGTTGCTTGTTAAGGTGATTACTACATCTTCTTCTTCAATCAGATCTTCGTCTTCAAGGCTTAGTACTTCACCAATTAACAACTCTGTTCGACGAGCATCACCGAATTTGTTTGCAATTTCTGCTAATTCTGTACGAATAATTTCCGTCACACGCTCAGATCGCGCTAAAATGTCTTCTAAGTCACTGATTGTCTTCAATAGCTCTTGGTATTCATTTTCTATTTTCTCACGTTCTAAGCCGGTTAAACGGCGCAAACGCATATCTAAGATTGCTTGTGCTTGACGATCAGATAACTTAAAGCGCTCAATCAAAGTAGATTTAGCAATATCATCGGAAGCAGAACTACGGATTGTGGCAATGATCTCATCGATGTGATCTAATGCGATCCGCAAACCTTCTAAAATATGTGCCCGAGCTTCTGCTTTTTTCTTATCAAAAATCGTCCGGCGAGTGATTACTTCTTTTTGGTGTTCAATATAGTTTTCTAAGATCTGTTTCAAGTTCAAGATCTTTGGAACACCTTTTTCGATTGCCAACATATTGAAACTAAAAGAAGTTTGGAGTGAAGTCATTTTGTACAAATTGTTCAAAATAACTGACGCGCTGACATCACGGCGAACTTCAATCACAATTCGCATGCCTTCACGAGAAGATTCATCCCGTAAATCAGTGATTCCTTCCACTCGTTTATCCCGATGCAATTCGGAGATACGTTCAATCAATTTTGCTTTATTAACCATATATGGCAACTCTGTAACGATAATTCGTTCTTTACCATTTTTCTGCTCTTCGATCTCGATTTTTGCTCGTACAGTAATCGAGCCTTTTCCTGTCTCATAAGCACGACGAATACCAGATTTCCCCATGACTAATCCACCAGTTGGAAAATCAGGTCCCGGAATCACTTCCATCAATTCCTGGGTAGTCACATCCGGATGTTCCATCAATAATTCGATTCCCGCTGTGACTTCTTTAAGATTGTGCGGCGGGATATTGGTTGCCATCCCAACAGCAATCCCAGTAGCACCATTGACTAATAGATTCGGAAAACGTGCCGGCAAAACGTCCGGCTCTTGTTCGCTGTCATCATAGTTCCCATGAAAATCAACGGTATCTTTATTGATATCTCGCAACATTTCCATCGCAATTTTGCTTAACCGCGCTTCGGTATAACGCATCGCCGCTGCTCCATCGCCATCGACAGAACCGAAGTTTCCGTGACCATCGACTAACATATTGCGGTAACTAAATGATTGCGCCATCCGTACCATAGATTCATAAATCGCACTGTCACCATGAGGATGATATTTACCCATTACATCCCCAACGATACGAGCAGATTTTTTATGCGGCTTATCAGGAGTTACCCCTAATTCATTCATTCCATATAAAATCCGACGATGGACAGGCTTTAACCCATCTCGTACATCGGGTAACGCACGTGCCACAATAACGCTCATTGCATAATCAATGAAGGATTCTCGCATTTCACTGGTTAGATTGACGTCATGTATATTCTCTCTTCGATCTTCCAAAATGATCCTCCTCACTAAATATCCAAATTCTTAACGTAGTGGGCATTTTCTTCAATAAATGCCCGACGTGGTTCTACACGATCTCCCATAAGCATCTCAAAGACCTGATCGGCTTCGATCGCATCATCGACACTGACCCGCAACATCAAGCGATTTTCTGGGTCCATCGTAGTTTCCCATAGTTGATGGTCGTCCATTTCACCTAACCCTTTATAACGTTGGATGCTTGGTTTTGGTGAAGCAGGTAATTCTGCCATTTTTTGCACTAATTCTTCTTCTGCATTTTTTCCTGGCTGAATATACGTAATATTTTTTCCTTGTTTGATTCCGTATAATGGTGGCTGTGCGATATAAACATACCCAGCTTCCACGATTGGACGCATATAGCGATAAAACAAGGTTAACAGCAACGTACGAATATGAGCTCCGTCAACATCGGCATCAGTCATGATAACCAATTTATGGTAACGAGCCTTTGAGACATCAAAATCTGCTCCAAAACCAGTTCCCATAGCAGTAAATAATGAACGAATCTCTTCATTGGCTAAAATTTTATCCATTGAAGCTTTTTCCACATTCAAAATTTTCCCGCGGATCGGCAAGATTGCTTGAAATTCTCGACTCCGTCCTTGTTTTGCTGAACCGCCGGCAGAATCTCCTTCGACGATGAATAGTTCGCATTTTTCAGGATCATTACTTGAGCAATCGGCTAGTTTTCCTGGTAGATTGCTGATCTCCAATGCTCCTTTGCGACGGGTCACTTCACGTGCGCGTTTAGCAGCTAAGCGTGCCTTTGCTGCTAACATTCCTTTTTCTACGATTCGTCGACCAACAGATGGATTTTCCATCAAGAACTTCAAAAAATTCTCTGAAAATAGACGATCTGTCACCGTCCGAACTTCGGAATTCCCAAGTTTTGTTTTGGTTTGTCCTTCAAACTGCGGTTCTGGATGCTTGATCGAAATAACAGCAGTCAATCCCTCTCGTACATCTTCACCAGAAAGATTCTCGTCGTTGTCTTTCATGATTTTTTGCTTGCGGGCATAGTCATTGATGACTCGTGTCAACGCTGTTTTAAAACCGAATTCATGGGTCCCGCCTTCATAGGTATGAATATTATTGGCAAAACTCAAAATATTGGTGTGATAGCCGTCTGTATATTGCATCGCCACTTCAACTGTGATGTCTTGCTGTTCACCTTCTACATAGACAGGTTCATCAAACAGGACTGCTTTACTGTGATTTAGATGTTCAACGTAACTTTTAATCCCACCCTCGTAGTGGTATTCACGTAGAACAGGTTTTTCTTCACGTTTATCTTCGATTGAAATTTTCAATCCGCGATTTAAGAAGGCTAATTCGCGAACCCGCGTAGCCAATTTATCAAAGTTAAAAACCGTTGATTCCGTAAAAATTTCAGGATCGGGAACAAAATGAACCGTGGTTCCGTGTTGATCGGTTTCACCAATTACTTTTAAGTCGTCCACCACTGCTCCGCGACGGTATTCTTGGAAATAGATTTTACCATTTTTGAAAACGCGCAAATCTAAACTAGCAGACAAAGCATTAACAACTGACGCACCAACACCGTGCAATCCGCCAGATACTTTATACCCGCCACCGCCAAATTTCCCGCCGGCATGCAAGATTGTATAAACTGTCTCGACCGCTGGACGGCCAGTCTTGGCTTGAATATCAACCGGAATCCCACGACCATCATCACTGACAGTGATACTATTATCTTCTTCAATTATCACATGGATATGCGTCGCAAAACCTGCCAAAGCTTCATCGATAGAATTGTCCACGATTTCCCATACAAGGTGATGTAATCCTTCCGTGCTAGTGGAACCAATATACATCCCAGGACGTTTCCGAACAGCTTCTAGGCCTTCTAATACTTGGATCTGACTGGCATCGTACTCTTGAGCACGTTCTAGTAAACTCTTTTCCTCTTCTGTCATCTACGTTTCTTTCCTTTCTATCTGTCCTTGTTGGACATAAAAAATATCCGGATGGACCGTCATTTTTCCTTTGACATGATTCAATGTCGTCGTTGTCAAAAAAGTCTGAACTTTATTTTCGATCGTCTCTAATAAATGAATCTGGCGATTGTCATCAAGTTCACTCATGACGTCATCTAAAAGTAAAATCGGATATTCCCCTGTTTCTTCTTTCATCAAATCGATTTCTGCCAATTTGACGCTTAACGCCGTGGTTCGTTGCTGTCCTTGCGATCCGTAAGTCTGTACATTTTGCTGATTGACTTTAAAGATCAAATCATCTCGATGAGGACCTATGAATGTGTTGCCTTTGAAAATCTCCCGTTTTCGGTTTTTCTGCAACTCACTTAGAAAAATCTCTCGAATCGCTTCAACCGTCTCGCCTCTTAAAGGAATACTGGCAGCATATTCGATTGCCAGCGTTTCTTTTTGATTAGTAATCTTGCCATGAAGATCATTGGACCAATATTCTAATTTTTTAACAAACAAAAGGCGATTAGCCAACACTTTACTGCCAAAATCGACTAACTGCTCCGTTAAGATCTCAAGATAGATCTCATCTGTCTGTTTTTTCTCAGATAGTTGCTTCAAATAGAGATTACGTTGTTTTAAAGTTTGTTGATACTGAGCCAAATCATAGAGATAGACCGGATTGATCTGGCCTAATTCCATATCGATGAAACGTCGTCTAATTTGCGGACTCCCTTTTACCAAAGAAAGATCTTCTGGCGCAAACAAAATGACATTTAATTGACCAATATAACTACTTAGTTTTTTTTGCTCGATATGATTGACTTTAGATTTACGGCCTTTTTTAGTAAGCAACAATTCTAACTCCAGCTCACTTGACTTTCGTTCAATCCGCCCCTTGATCTGGGCAAAATCATCTTGCCAGCCAATCAGCTCTTGCTCACTGCTCGTTCGATGGCTGCGAGTCAGGGCCAACACATAAATACTTTCTAACAGATTGGTTTTTCCTTGGGCATTTTCTCCTAAAAAAATATTCAATCGGTTAGGAAATTCCAATTGGAGCTGCTCGTAATTACGATAATTTCTTAATTCAAGCTTATTCAGCCGCATCTTGTTCTTCCTTATTTTTGACCATAAAAAAAGTTCCTACCTCAGGAATCTCAATCATCATTCCCGGATAGAGCTTTCGGCCGCGGCGTTTTTCTAACTCGCCATCTACAAATACTGTTTCTTCTGCTAAAAACCACTTGGCTTGTCCACCACTAGAAATCAAATTGATCTCTTTCAATAACTGACCAAGCGTCATGAATTCTGTTTCTAAAAAAATTTTTTGTTTCACATTCATCCCTCATTTTCATGCTAGAAACACCTTATTATTATACCCTTTTTTCAGGGATAAAACAAATAAACTTGTTGTATTTTTCGATTTAAGAAGTTTTAAGCCATTTTAATTAATTTACTCAAAAAAAAGAAAAAGGTCTTAAAATCGATTTTAAGACCTTTTACTGGAATTTTATTTTTTTCATATTTTTTCAAATTTTTCAAAAAACTTGTGAAACTCAGCTTATTTTTAGTTTGTTCGTACAGGTGTAATCAATTGGATGAAGGAAACATCCCCTTCGCTTGGTTCTAAAGTAAAGGGACGGATCGCTGAGATAAATTGAATCTTGATGCTCATATCCCCAAAGGCACGTAAAGCATCTTTCATATAGTCAGGATTAAAGGAAATCTCTAATGGTTCCCCTTCAACTTTTTCATAGACCAATTCTTCTTCTACTTTACCGATCTCTGGAGAATTTCCATAAAGAATCACAGAATCATCTGCAATTGCTAAACGAACAATATTGTTTCGTCCCTCATGAGAAAGCAAGGATGCCCGTTCAATAGCTGCTAATAAAGTTGGGACAGAAAAAGTAAGTTCTGTATTGAAACTAGTTGGAATCAATCGATTGGTATCAGGATAGTTTCCTTCAAGTAATCGAGAATAAAAATACATCGTCGGTGTTTTGAACAAAACTTGATTCTCCATGATACTGATCTCCACTTCAGCCTCTTCATCTGATAAAGAACGAGAAAGTTCAACTAAACTCTTCCCTGGAATTACGATATCAAAATCTTTGTTCGCATTTTCTACTGGGACAATTCTTTGACTTAAACGGTGAGAATCGGTGGCAACTGCTAAAAGTTGACCATTAGACATTGTAAAATGAACCCCTGTCAAAATTGGACGGCTTTCATGTTGAGAAACGGAAAAAACTGTTTCTCCAATTAAT
This sequence comes from Enterococcus dongliensis, assembly GCF_031927985.1. Taxonomy (NCBI): domain Bacteria; kingdom Bacillati; phylum Bacillota; class Bacilli; order Lactobacillales; family Enterococcaceae; genus Enterococcus; species Enterococcus dongliensis. Next base: position 28,175 of record NZ_JARPZC010000010.1, on the reverse strand, counting down.
TTTGTCAACATGTGGACAGGTAATTTTAATTGATTCTGCTCTTCTACTACCGGCAAATGTGGATAATTATCGGCGTCCAATCCGTTGACCGTAAAATGAGCTGCTCCAGAAGTGATCAATACTTGATGATTTTCTTGGACCTCTAACGTAAAAGTCACTTCAGGCAAACGACGAATGATTTCACTAAAGAAACGAGCCTGTAAAACGATCGTTCCTGTTGTATCAATTTGTAATTCAGCTTTTTCGTCATCAGCAGCTAAAAAAGTTTCGATAGAAATATCTGCATTACTACCTGTTAGATTCAATCCTTCATGGTTCAATTCGATTTTGACTCCAGTCAAGATCGGAATAGTCGTTTTAGTTGAGATGGCACGTTGAACAGTTTGTAATTCTTGAATGAAGCGGGCACGATTAATCGTAAATTTCATAATGGAACTCCTTTTTCATTTTAATTAGTTTATTTTTAATACTCAATCTAAGTCTTAACAGACCGTTTGATTGGCTAAAAAATGCTGCGCACTCTTTATTATTTATTTTAATTAATTAAGTAATAAAAGTAGTAGGGCCTGTTGATGATGTGGAAAAGTTAGAAAAAAGCTTGGAATCATAAGTTTTCCACTTGTGGAAAAGGTGTGGATAAATTGAACGCTTTTCCTTTGTTTCTCCACAGGCTAGCCAAGGAGCAGATTTTTGATCTCCGCGATTTCTTGTTGGATACTGCTATCTTCTTTTACTAAACGATTGATTTTTTCATGAGCGTGGATGACAGTCGTATGATCTTTGCCGCCAAATTCAGCACCGATTTTTGGCAATGAGCTTTCAGTCATTTCACGGGCTAGATACATAGCGATTTGGCGAGGAACAACGATTGCTTTGACTCGTTTTTTCCCTTTTAGATCTTTTACCTGGATATGATAGAACTTAGCGACTTCTTCTTGGATTTTTGTGATAGAAAGCTGTGCATTATTGGTTCCTTTTAGACTTTTCAAGGCATCTGCGGCAATACTCGTCGTGATATCTGCACTGTTCATTGTGGCAAATGCTTGAACACGGACCAAAGCCCCTTCTAATTCACGGATATTTGAATCGATTTGTCCGGCGATATAACTCAGTGTGTCATCTGGAATCTCAAGATTTTCTGCTTGTGCTTTTTTTCGTAAAATCGCTGTACGTGTCTCTAAATCCGGCGGTGTGATATCCACTGATAACCCCCATGCAAAACGAGAAACAAGCCGTTCTTGTAATTTCGGAATCTCGTTTGGTAAACGATCACTCGTCAATACAATCTGTTTATTATCATTGTATAGATTTTCAAATGTATGGAAAAATTCTTCTTGTGTCGCTTCTTTATCAGCAAAAAATTGAATATCATCGACTAATAGCAAATCTACTTTACGGTACTCTTGCCGAAATTCTTCAGATGTTTTGTTCTTGATGGAATTAATAAAATCATTTGCAAATGTCTCACTAGAAACATATTTAACTTTGGCTTGCGGATTAATCGCCAACATCTGATGTCCAATAGCGTGCATCAAATGGGTCTTCCCTAATCCAACTCCTCCATAGAAGAAAAGCGGATTGTAGATGGAACCAGGTTCTTCTGCTACGACTAAAGCCGCCGCATGGGCCATTTGGTTCCCTTTTCCGATAACAAATGTGTCAAAAGTGTATTTTGGATTAAGCATTGCTCGTTTGGTCGTGTCTATTTTAGGTGTTTCTGCTTTTTCTGTAATGCTAACAGGTGGAGCTTCATCCGGTGTGACAAACAACGGCATGATCTCATCTCCTGTTACTTTAAAACCGATCTCAACAATTTTTGCAGCTAAATGTTTTTCCCAATAGCGTTTATGTAAATCACTCGTGACTTCAATCGTTAGTTGATTGTCTGTTAGAGCTAAAGGTTTAGCTGTGACTATCCAAGCATCATAACTGGCAGGATTAAGGTCGTTTTTGTAACTGTCCTTTAATTCCTGCCAGAAACTATCTAATGAGGTCAAAAAAGTCGCCTCCTATTTAATAAAATTCAGATAGCCTTACTTTATCATTTTTTTAAAAAGTTTTCCACAATCAAAAAAAGAAGAGTGTCTTTCAGTTTTTCCACAAAATGTATAAAAATGCAAAAAGTTATTAACTAGATGGAAAAAACATATCCACACGTCAAAGAAAAATTGTGGAATTTCTGCTTTTTCCACGAAGTTATAGACAAAACAGAGAAAACAAAGGCCTTGCTAACTAAAGCTGGAGACGAGTTGTTAACAAAAGTTATCCACCTTGTGGAAAAGTTGTTAGACAGAGCGATTTTTGTGGAAAAACGTTGGGAAAATTCTATACAAGTTTTTTACAAAAAAATGTTGTGCACAATTTCAATTAGTTTATCCCCAGAAAATGTGGATAAATTTTATTGCTAATATGTAGTTTTGAGAGGACAAGATTTAAAAAATTTCTTTCTAAATTTACGAAAGAAATCACAATAGTTTAAGGCGATTAGCGAGTTACTTTGACTCTGTATTAGTGAATAGACGGAATAATAGGTCTGAAGAATTAAACCTTTTTCATTTCTTGATTGACAAAGTAGGGGATGAGTCGTTATAATATTCGGGTATGTCTATGTAATGTTATATGGAGGTGTATTTAAATGAAAAGAACTTATCAACCAAACAAACGTAAACGTCAAAAGGTTCATGGATTCCGTAAACGTATGAGCACTAAAAACGGCCGTCGAGTATTAGCAAGCCGTCGTCGTAAAGGAAGAAAAGTACTTGCTGCTTAAGCCACTGCCGGTCAGTGGTTTTTTTTGTATCTAAAATTAGATTTTTAATGAACTTTTCTGGTAAATAAGGATGATTCCTTAATTTGAAGTATGGTATTATTGTCAGGTATAGATTTAAAAGAAACGAAGGAAACTAGATGAAAAAAAAATATCGGGTCAAAAAAGAACAAGAATTTCAAAAGGTGTTCCAAGAAGGTGCTTCTTTTGCGAATCGAAAATTCGTAGTTTATCGTCTAGAACCTTCTGGTCAAAAACATTTTCGAGTAGGTCTGTCAGTCGGTAAAAAAGTCGGGAACGCGGTAACACGAAATCGAGTGAAACGTCAAATTCGAGCAATTCTGCAAGAATTGAAAACAGAATTACCGCCAATAGACTTTATCGTCATCGCGCGGCCAGCAACAAAAGATCTGCCTCATGATGAAATGCGTTCGAATCTTATACACGTGTTAAAATTAGCAAAAATACTAAGTTAGGAAGGAAACAGATCTAGGTGAAGAAATATAAAAAAATATTATTAATGACAGGATTACTGAGTCTCGTCTTCTTGTTATCTGCCTGTGGAACTGGAGAGATCAGCGCAAGCAGTACCAATATGTGGGATCGCTACATTGTTTACTACTTTGGCCAGGCGATTAAAGGTCTTGCTTTTGGCAATGTTGGGATTGGGATCATTTTATTTACGATCATTATTCGGATCATTTTGATGCCATTGATGCATTTCCAAACAAAAAGTATGCGTAAAACGCAAGAGCTGCAACCAAAGATCAAAGCGTTGCAAGCAAAATACAGCTCGCGTGATCAAGAAACACAACAGAAACTACAAGAGGAAACAAAAAAGTTATACGCAGAAAATAATGTGAGCCCTTACGCTGGCTGTCTGCCGCTATTGGTTCAAATGCCAGTAATGATGGCCTTGTATCAAGCAATTTTACGAATTCCAGAGTTACGCGCAGGTCATTTCTTATGGTTGAACTTAAGTGAAGCCGATCCGTATTTTATCTTGCCGATTCTTGCAGCCGTCTTTACTTTTGCCAGCACGTACTTATCTAGTATGAGTCAGATCGAATCGAATGCTTCTATGAAAATCATGAACTTTGCGATGCCAGTGATGATCTTTGTTATGGCACTGAATTTAGCAAGTGGGTTATCTCTTTACTGGGTGATTTCCAATGCGTTCCAAGTAGTCCAAACATTATTGATCAATAATCCGTTCAAGATCCGCCATGAACGTGAAGAGGCTGCTCGTCAAATTCGTGAACGCGAACGAGCACTTGAAAAAGCGAAACGCTCGAAGAAAAAACGGAAATAAGTATGAACATTTTGTTGTTTAACGTAATATTTATCAGTTATTTTACGCTAAAACAGCTTAGTTTTTCATAAGACTAATAGTTACTTATCAATAAGGAGGTTTAGAAAATGCCTGTTTATGAAGGTCCAACGATCGACGAAGCCATTGCACAAGGATTACACGCTTTAGGACTGAAGAAAGAAGCAGCCACGATTGAAATTTTAACGGATGCCAAAAAAGGTTTCCTAGGGATGGGAAAAAAAGCTGCTCGTGTTTCTATCGAACCCATCGAAATAGAAGAAGCACCGGTTCTTGAACCTGAAGCAGAAGAAGTTGCTGCTGAGGCTGAAGAAAGCAACCCAGAACCTGTGAAAGCAACTGAAGAAGTGGATCATTTAGAAGATTTAGAAAAAGAGGATGCCATCAAAGAGTTGGCCTTGTATTTGACTAATATCACTAATGACATGGGTGTACCGGCCTTGGTGAAGATCCAACAAGAAGCCAATGGTTTGATCGTGATGAATCTAGAAACGAGCAAACAAGGGATGTTGATCGGAAAACATGGGAAAATTTTGAATGCTTTGCAATACTTAGCACAAGTTTTCTTACACCGGATAGCAAAAGAAAAATTGTCCGTAGTGGTAAATGTTGGCAACTATCGCCAAAAACGTGAAGAAGTTCTTACACGTTTAGCTCAACGAACTGCAGAAAAAGTCAAAGAAACCGGTCGACCAGTCTTTTTAGAACCAATGCCGGCCTTTGAACGAAAGATGATTCATTCAGCTTTAAGTAAAGATGATTACATCAAAACACATTCTGAAGGTGAAGATCCTTATCGTTACTTAGTCGTTGAACCAGCTAAAAAATATTTCTAATTCATTGAATCAGCGTTAAGTAGCTTTAGCTTACTTAACGCTTTTTTTAAACTTCTTTGAAAAATCCAAGTAAGAAAGAAGAGAGATTATGGAAAAATTTTATTTAAGTTTTAGTTCTGGAAAAGACTGCATTTTAGCGCTGGATACCTTAGTTAAACAAGGTCTGCAGCCAGCTGGACTGATTACCAGTTTAAACGAAGAAATCAATCGCTCTTGGTTTCATGGTGTTCCAGAAGGTATTCTAAAGAGTGCTGCTACTGCATTGAATCTCCCATTAGTGATTGTTAAAACAGACGGCAAAAATTATGAGAAACAAATGCTCAAAGCATTAAAAGAAATCCAAAAAGAAGGAATCAGCAGTATTTGTTTTGGCGATATCGACATTGAAGAGAACGGTGATTGGGATAAACGTATCGCCCAAGAAGCAGGATTAACGCCTTATTTACCATTATGGCAATGCGAACGTCGTGAAATTGTGAATCAATTTCTTTCTAGCGGGTATCAAGCAATTATTAAGACAGTTAGCAAAAAATCAGGAATTCCGGTTGAATTTCTAGGTCGACCATTGGATGATGCTTTTATTGATTATTTAATAAAAAATGATTTAGATGTTTGTGGAGAAAATGGGGAATATCATACATTAGTGATTGATGGACCACTATTTTCAAAACCTGTTACATTCAAAACGCAAGGTATCTACGAAAGTTCCCAGGCATATTCTTTAATTATTGAAGAATAAGCTTTCTTTACTAAAATTTGAGAAAACAGTGGGATTTCAGCAAGGATGCTTGAATTGTTAAAAAAAATATGCTAATCTTACACCAGAATTTTGTAGAAAAAGCAGTCAAAGTGCTCAATCTACTCCTTATTAAGGGGTGGAGTAGGCACTTTTTTTATGCTCTAAAAAAGAAACAGGAGGAAATAAAGTGGCAGAAATCACCTTAGAATTTGATACGATCGCAGCAATTTCGACCCCGCCAGGCGAAGGTGCAATCAGTATTGTACGCTTGAGCGGTGATCAGGCAGTAGCGATTGCAGACAGTGTTTATCAAAGCGGAAAAAAATGTTTGTCAGATGTTCCAACACATACGATTCATTATGGACATATCGTTGATCCTGCTGATCAGCAAGTAGTTGATGAAGTAATGGTAAGTGTGATGCGTGCACCTAAAACTTTTACTAGAGAAGATATCGTTGAAATCAATTGTCATGGTGGTATCGTGGTCGTTAATCAATTGTTGCAATTAATCCTACGTTCAGGTGCCCGTTTAGCAGAACCTGGTGAATTTACGAAAAGAGCTTTCTTGAACGGTCGTGTAGATTTGTCTCAAGCAGAGGCGGTCATGGATTTGATTCGAGCAAAAACAGATCGAGCGATGAATGTCGCAATCAATCAATTAGATGGAAATTTGTCTCATTTGATTCGTGAATTGCGCCAAGAAATTTTAGAAACGTTGGCACAAGTTGAAGTGAATATTGATTACCCAGAATATGATGATGTAGAAGAACTAACGACCCAATTGTTATTGGAAAAAGCGCAACAAGTCGGTCAACAGATCGATGCGTTGTTATTAAACGCTCAGCAAGGAAAAATTTTACGCGAAGGTCTGAGCACAGCAATTATTGGTCGACCAAACGTTGGGAAATCAAGTTTATTAAATTATTTATTACATGAGGAAAAAGCAATCGTTACAGAAATAGCTGGAACGACACGCGATGTGATTGAAGAATATGTCAATGTTCGTGGTGTACCATTGAAATTAATCGATACAGCAGGAATCCGTGAAACGGATGATGTGGTGGAACGAATAGGCGTAGAACGTAGTCGAAAAGCGTTAAGTGAGGCTGACCTCATCTTATTGGTCTTGAATCAAAGCGAAGCGCTGACTGACGAAGATCAAGCATTATTAGCAGCGACACAAGGCTTGAAACGGATTGTTTTATTAAATAAAACTGATTTGCCTAGTCGATTATCACCTGCTGAACTAGCAGAATATCTGAGTGAAGAAGAAATTTTTGCAATCTCTGTTTTGGAAAAAGCAGGTTTGGATCAATTAGAAGAAGCTATCGCAAAACTCTTTTTTGGTGGCCAAACCGGAGAGAAAGACGCGACCTATGTATCAAATACTCGTCATATCGCACTGCTGGAAAAAGCCGGTCAATCATTGACTGAAGTCCGTAACGGGATTATGGCAGGGATGCCGGTAGATTTAGTTCAGATCGATATGACACGGTGTTGGGATTATTTGGGTGAGATTGTTGGCGACAGTGTACAAGACGAATTGATCACACAATTATTTAGCCAATTTTGTTTAGGAAAATAAGAAGGAGCATCGATATGGAATACAATGCAGGAAAGTATGACGTGATTGTCGTAGGTGCGGGACACGCTGGTTCTGAAGCAGCCTTAGCAGCAGCGCGAATGGGACAAAAAACGTTATTGATTACGATCAATTTGGATATGGTGGCATTTATGCCATGCAATCCTTCGATTGGTGGTCCAGCCAAAGGTGTCGTCGTGCGAGAAATTGATGCACTTGGCGGTGAAATGGGACGCAATATCGATAAAACTTATATTCAAATGCGAATGTTAAATACGGGAAAAGGCCCCGCGGTACGCGCATTACGAGCACAAGCAGATAAACATGCGTATGCAGAAGAAATGAAGCATACGATTGAAAAAACAGAAAATTTGACCTTGAAACAAGGTGTAGTAGATCGGCTAGTCGTTGAAGAAGGAATTTGTAAAGGCGTTGTAACGTCAACAGGTGCGCGATATTCAGCGGAAGCTGTGATTATTACAGCCGGAACAGCTTTACGTGGTGAGATCATTATCGGTGAATTGAAGTATTCATCTGGTCCTAATAATTCTCAACCAGCGATTAAATTAGCTGATCACTTGCAAGAATTAGGATTAGAAATCCATCGATTCAAAACTGGTACACCACCACGAGTAAAATCAGGTTCGATCGATTATAGTAAAACAGAAATCCAACCGGGAGATGAAAAACCCAATCATTTTAGTTATCAAACACCAGACAGCCGCTACTTACAAGAGCAAATACCTTGTTGGCTGACGTATACGAATCTAAAAAGTCATGAGATCATCCAAAATAATTTGCATCGTGCACCGATGTTTACCGGTATCGTTGATGGGGTCGGTGCTCGTTATTGTCCATCAATTGAAGATAAGATTGTTCGATTCGCAGACAAAGAACGTCATCAATTATTTTTAGAACCAGAAGGACGTCATACAGAAGAAGTTTACGTACAAGGCTTATCGACATCATTGCCAGAAGATGTCCAAAATGAAGTATTGCATTCAATCGAAGGTTTAGAAAATGCTGAAATGATGCGGACTGGTTATGCAATTGAATATGATATGGTTGCACCGCACCAATTACGACCAACATTAGAGACAAAAGTTATCGAAAATCTTTACACGGCTGGACAAACCAACGGGACTAGCGGATATGAAGAAGCAGCAGGACAAGGTTTGATGGCCGGTATCAATGCCGCTTTAAAGATTCAAGGCAAAGAACCGTTCGTTATGAAGCGCAGCGATGGGTATATCGGTGTCATGATTGATGACTTGGTTACAAAAGGAACAAATGAACCGTATCGTTTATTAACTTCCCGTGCAGAATATCGTTTGATTTTGCGTCATGATAATGCTGATCTGCGTTTAACAGAAATCGGACACGCCATCGGTTTGGTGGAAGAAGAGAGTTACCAAGCATACTTAGTCAAAAAGGCCCATATCGAAGCTGAGATGGCTCGTTTACGTTCTGTTCGTATAAAACCTAATGAAGAAGTTCAAAGCTTCCTGCGGGCTAAAAACAGCGCAGAATTAAAAGATGGTGTTTTGGCGAGTGATTTCTTAAAACGACCAGAAATTTCTTATCAAGAACTATTGCTATTCATTCCTGCTAATGACGAATTGACGGAAAAAGAAATCGAGCAAGTCGAGATTCAAATCAAATATGAAGGCTATATCAAAAAAGCGATGGAAAAAGTCGATAAGTTAAAACGAATGGAAGCTAAACGCATTCCAGAACGCATCAACTATGAAGCAATCAATGGTTTAGCTACTGAAGCAAAACAAAAACTTCAAAAAATCCAACCAGAAACAATTGCCCAAGCTAGCCGTATCAGCGGTGTGAATCCTGCAGACATCAGTATCTTGATGGTCTACATCGAACAAGGGAAAATTGCGAAGGTTGGCACAGAAACGGCTTGATATTCAGCCGTTTTTTTGTTTTTAGCAATCTATTTAGGAAAAGACCTTTTAATAAGGGAGGCTATTTGCTAAGCTAAAAGCAGATAAATTGGGAGTGATCAAATGAAAAAGCTCATTGTTGGGGTAAGTATAGGGATTTGTTTGTTTAGTTTAGCAGGCTGTAAAGACCAAAAACAGACTAAGGGATCAGAAAGCAAGAATTCTGTCAAAATTTCAGAAACTTATTCAACTACTAAGCGTACGGGGAACAAGGAAAAAACTCGTTCGCATCTCAAAAAAAATGTTCCAACATCATCAGAAAATAATAAAGAAACTAGTGAAACAGCTACTGTTTGGACGGAGCAAAAGGCTAGTGAACTGCGCACATTTATGAAAAATTGGGGCAATACGATGGGACAATCTTATAAGGAATATCAACCTGGTCAAAATGTTAATTTTTATGGATTAAATTTACCGGATGATGTATTGGGAACAAAGCAACCAATTGCAGTCAACGATAAGATTGTATCAGCTGAATGGTCTGCTAGCGGAAAATCGTCTGCAGAATATACAATCGTTTCAGTTTATTCCGATGCAGAAACGGCTTCATATGCAGTCAGACATGTTTATTTCTTTGGTTTCAATAAGGATCAACCTATCGTTTTAGTCTCTATGCAAAATCAAGGAATGCCTGACGGAGCATTGCATTTTACTCCGACAGAAAATAGTCAATTAAATACAGGTTTTCAAAATATTGCAGGTGGTACTTCTGCTAGTCAACCTACTCAAGATCAAAGCACTCAAAATACTGATACGTGGTCTTCAATGGATGAAGCGATTCAATTTTATGAAGCGGTCTATAAAAATACCTCAAACGAAATAAGTAAAAATATCGTATGGGAAAATTATGATAGAAAATGTTGGAGTTTAGTTGAACAAAACGGTAACCGGCTAGTCCTGCATTGGGCTAATATTAGCGGAGCAGGCGGTAGTTATGATGAATTTATCAAAAATGGAGAAACAACTGAATTAATAGTTTATGATGGAAATGCTTCATATCCTGCTAGTCCGGGATACAAATACACGATTCGTAATACAGATCACCTCGTTATTAAAACAGAAAAATTATGGAAATAATAACAAATTAGCCCATTATCCATTGGGCTTTTTTTATTAAATGATTGATCAATTCATTCAATGTAAAAATCAGATAGGAGAATAAAAGTGCGTATAGTAGAAAATAATACACTGGAACTACAGGCGAAAATTAAAGATAAAATTGTTGCTTTTGGCAATAAAAAATTACCTACCACGATTGATACACTACCGGAATCTACTTTTGGCTGCTATTTATACGATGAAGATAAACTTGTAGGCGGAATTGCAGCCCATTGTTTTTGGAACATCATGCATATTGATTTTTTCTGGGTGGATGAAAATTTGCGGGGACAAGGACAAGGTAGAAAATTGTTGTCTGAGATTGAATTTATTGCTAAAAGAGAGCACTGTAAAGCCATTCATTTAGAGACTTTTTCATTTGAAGCACCTAATTTTTATAAGAAAAACGGGTATGAGGAATTTGGAAAGATCAAAGATGTTCCGATACTAGGATGTGAGTATTTCTTTTTTAAGAAAATCATTGAATCGTAGATTGTATCAAGATAAAAGTATTTCAAATAGCTAATTATTTGAAATACAATCAACCAGAAGAAAATGTTTCATGTGAAACATTTTCTTCTGGTTTTTTGGAACAGTTACTTTTTTATAAGCAATAAATAACTAAAAACAAGAAAATATATAACGTGTTTTAACAAATATTTCTCAATGGATTTTTGAGAGAATTTAGCTCATTGAGTTAATTTTAGTGTAGCCAACATTTTTCGTAATTCTGCAACAGGAATTTGACCAGGAGCTGATGCCGTTTTAGCAGAACCAAAAGTTGCAGCAGAACCAAAGAGTTGACCGGAGACACGACTGATCATTCCTAAGGCACCCATTGACATAGTGATTAATGGAACGTCAGCATGCTCTTCGTGCATTTCACGAGTGGCTGTTAGTAAAGTCAGTACATCAGCGGAATTTTGAGGCATCACAGCAATTTTACAAATATCTGCTCCTTTGTTTTGCATTTTTTGTAGTCGAGTGACGATCTCTTTTTTTGCAGGTGTTTGGTTAAAATCATGATTACATAAAATGACTTTAATGTTATTTTTATGAGCGAGATCAATCGTTTCTGCTACATTTTCCTCAGGCATGAACAATTCTATATCCAATAAATCCAAACAACCTTCGGCGATGATTGTTTGATAAAGAGCAAAGTAATCAGCATCCGAAAGCTCACATACACCGCCTTCTTTTTTTGTACGAAAAGTGATCAATAACGGCTTTTTTAGTATAGTTTTCAATGTATGTGAAAGCTTAGCGACTATTTGCGGCACTTGAACATGATCAAAAAAATCGATCCGCCACTCGACTAAATCACAATCCAATGAATGGATCATTTTTGCTTCTGTTAAGAGTTCAGACTCAGTTTTCCCCACCATCGGAACGATGATTTTGGGTTGACCTGTACCGATGGTAACTTGACCAACAGTTACTGTTTTCATTATATTCCTCCTAATCGTTGAATAATAGTTCTTTGATATAGCTGACAGGCATATCCTCACCTGTAAATAGTTTAAAAGCGGCAGCCCCTTGATAAAGCATCATACCGAGTCCATTAATTGTTTTTTTTGCTCCATGTTCTTTGGCAAATTTTAGTAATTTTGTCTCACGTGGAGCGTAAACGACATCAAAAACAACTAAGTCTGGGCGAATGACAGCAGGATCAGTAATTAAACTCAAATCTTCTAATGGTTTCATTCCAACACCAGTTGCATCAATATAGATACTACTTTCGGCAATTGATTTTTTAAATGCTTGTTGATCCGCTAAACCAGTAACTGTTGCTCGGCATGCTGTATTTTCATTGATTTTACGTGCAGTTTCTTTAGCATTTGAAAAAACACCATCATCAATATTGAAAATACGTAGTTCTTTCGCACCGTCAAAGGCAGCTTGGATCGCGACAGCAGTTCCTGCACCACCAGCACCTGTTAAAGTGATAATTTGATTTTTAACTTCGACTCCTTCATCTTTTAATGCAGACATAGCACCGATTCCATCTGTATTGTATCCTACGAGATGTCCTTTACCATCAAGATTAGTTACTGTGTTGACAGCACCTATCAGCATTGCTTCAGGTGATACTTCATCTAGATAAGGAATAATTGCTTGTTTATTGGGCATCGAAACGTTAGATCCACGAATTCCTAGAGCACGGATACCTTGAACAGTATCTTTTAGTTCTTTATTACCTACTTCGAAAGCTAAATAAGCATAATCAAGTCCTAGTTTGGCAAAAGCTTCATTATGCATGGTAGGAGACATACTATGTCGAATCGGAGTTGCAATTAAGCTGATTAGTAAAGTATGTCCAGTAAGTCTTTCAGTCATTAGAAATTTCCTCTTTTCAAGTTTATTTGATCAGTAATTACCAATCTAAGCGTTTTCTAAATGATTTGATTGAGAACTCAATCACAATTAGTTAACTCTATTTTAAAATTTAATTTGATTAAAAACTAATGCTTTATTTGGATGAAACCAATAAAATAAATCAATAAAACAACTAGTTTAAGACCAGCTGCTTCACCAATTTATCGTAACGATAACTAATAATGAGAGAAGCAACCAAACCAATAACATTTAAAACAATGATGAACCAAAATACATAAGTGATTTTTTGCTCACTAAGTAAGCCAGTGATGTAAGGTGTGACCATGATCGAAACAGATGTAGCAAGTGAATAATAACTGGTACATTTACCTTTGTGTTTAGGAAATAATTCTAACATCAAAGCAAGTCCTAATTGCCAAATACCTCCGGCAGTAAAAATTCCAATACATATCGCAGCTATAACGACAGTAACAAAGTTCGGATGAATCAACATCGAAATCAGTGTTAAACCGGAAATGACTAGACAAGAACTGATAAATTTAGGTATATTGATCCCTTTTTTCACGATTCCAGAAGTAAAAAAAACTGAGATAAACGAGCCAGTGCTGTAGAGGCTGACAAAAATCAAACTATTTTCATGGGAAACAATCCGCATATTTTCGGCATACTGAGGAATCCATAAAATAAAAATATTGAACAAGGAAACAGAGACAAATGAAAAAACTAACAAGGCGATTCCATCAATTTTAAAATTTCCACGATTTTTTGAAGTGATTTGTATAATATCTTGTGTTTCCTTTTCTATAATTGTCGTCGATCTCGGAAAGCGGGCAAACATCAAATAAAACATATTAGCAAATAGACATAATGCACATAAAATAAAAGGCCAGCCAAAAAATAAATCATGTTGCAGTAAATATCGAGTAATAAAAGGAAGTAAAAATTGTCCGAGTGAGATAAAAGCTTTGTTTAATACACTCAAAGAACTATTTATTCGCTCATCTGGATATGCTTCAACTAAAGTCGGATAAGTACTTGTATCCAAGAAAGCATTGCTAATTCCGCCAAACATTGCTAAAAAAAAGGCTAATTGATAATTCGGACTCAAAAGCATTCCAGAAAAGAAAATCATATAAGATATGATGGCAATCAAAACAGTTTTTTTGCGCCCAAATTTATCTGAGAAATAACCTGAAAAATATAGACTCAAAATTCTTCCTAAGCCAATAGCACTCATAACTAAGGTGACTTGAGAAGTAGTAGCTTGCCAATGTAGCCTTAAGTTTGTCATATTTTGTGACAGAAGAATAGCCGCCATTCCTTGGAAAATATAGTTGAAATATAAACTTGATATTAACAAACCATAGTGATTTTTTTTCATTAAAGGCTCCTTTCATGTGATTTTATTCACTTGTATTCACACACATAGTACCTCAAAATTATTATGAAAACTAATGATTTATATCAATAAAATTGATAAACTCTATTTATTGAATAGAGTTATAGTTTTTAGTAAATGAGGTGAAAAATTGAATTTACGACAATTAGAATTTTTTGTTATATTAGCGCAAACGGAACACATGACGCAAGCGGCCAAAAAGACCAATACATCGCAACCCAATATTAGCCATGCGATGACAATGTTAGAACAAGAAATTGGAGTGACATTATTTGAAAAGAAGGGGCGAAACATCCAGTTGACTCGCCACGGACGAATATTTTACGAGTATGTAGCTCCAGCATTAGCTAGGATTGAAAAGGGTCAAAAAAAACTGCAAGAGATGATTGATCCTAATTCAGGTGAAATCCAATTTGGTTTTATTTTTACGATGGGGGCTAAACTAGCACCGAGATTAGCCCAGTCTTTCCATCAGCAGGGCAATGACAAAGTTAGTTTTGAATTTCAACAAGGAAATTCTAATCAAATCATTAAAATGCTGCTTGAAGATCACATCGATATTGGTATTTGCTCAAAGGTGAGTGATGATCCTGAATTGATTTATCAAATTTTAACACAGGAAGAGATGGTGGTGGTAGTGCCCTTGAACCATCCATTGGCAAGGTATGATGCTATCTCATTAGCTGAAACTACTGAATATCCTTATGTTTACTATAATAAACAAAGTGGTTTGCGTCCTTATTTAGATCAGCAAACTAGGAAGCTAAAACTAGATTTAAAAATAGTTTGTGAATTAGAAGAAGATCATAGTATTTTAGGATTTGTTGGAGAAGGTTATGGAATCGCTATCATGCCTAATGTTATGTCGATCACCTCATTTCCAGTAAAAAAAATTACTATAAAGGATAGAGTGGATGATCGTAATATTTATTTAGCGGTAAAAAGAAATAATTTAGAGATCCCAGTTCTAAAAAAATTCTATGATTTTTGTCTAGAAAATTTGAATAAAAAATGGGATTAAAGCTTTCTTAATCTCCTTGTGAAACATACGTAAACCATTGCATGTAACGTAATAATGCGTTAAAGTAGAGAATAGTCTGTGAAACATTTTTCTGTTTCACGAAAATGAAAGGATTTCTTATGACACCAGAAGAATTTCAAGCGGAATTAGAGAAGCAAGGGATCCAATTATCGGCAAAACAGATGGATCAATTTGCGACTTATTTTCATTTATTGGTTGAATGGAACCAAAAAATGAATCTTACCGCCATTACTGAACACGAAGAAGTTTATTTGAAGCATTTTTACGATTCTATCACATTGGCTTTTTCTGATACGTTCAAACCAGAAGGAAAGTTATGTGATGTAGGATCAGGTGCTGGTTTTCCCAGTGTACCATTAAAGATTGTTTTTCCAGAATTAGAGATCACTATCGTCGATTCGTTAAATAAGCGGATTACTTTTTTGAAAACTTTAGTGACGGCTTTGCAATTAGATGGTGTGAATCTTTATCATGATAGGGCGGAAACTTTTGGACAAACGCCTGAATTTCGTGAAGCCTATGATTTTGTTACTGCGCGAGCAGTTGCTCGATTAAATGTGTTGACGGAATTGTGTTTGCCTTTAGTGAAAAAAAATGGTTGTTTCTTTGCCTTGAAAGCAGCGAAAAGTGAAGAAGAGTTGACCGAAGCACGACCTGCGATCGCTTTATTGGGCGGTAAGCTGATCCAAGCAGAGGATGTCTCACTGCCAAATGGTGATACACGGCACATCATCACTGTACAAAAAAAGAAAGAAACCCCAAAAAAATACCCACGCAAACCAGGGATGCCCAACAAGCAGCCATTAAAATAAATCTAATGAATACGTCAAAATGAGAAATACAGAAAACACGTAGCGGTTTTTAGGAAAAATTCATTAGTACGAACTAGGAGGAAATTAAATGGCACGGATCATATCTGTTGCAAACCAAAAAGGCGGCGTTGGAAAAACAACGACGACTGTGAATTTAGGTGCGTGCTTAGCTTATGATGGTAAGAAAGTCTTATTGATCGATAGCGATGCGCAAGGAAATGCGACCAGCGGGTTAGGCGTGCGCAAACCAGATGTGAAGCAAGATATTTATGATGTTTTAGTCAATGAGATCCCAATCAAAGAAACGATTATTGAAACATCGCGAGAAAATTTGTCGATCGTTCCTGCAACATTGCAATTAGCTGGCGCGGAGATCGAATTGACCTCTATGATGGCACGAGAGTCTCGTCTAAAGAGCGCGCTAGCAGAAGTTATTGACGAGTATGACTTTATTCTGATAGACTGTCCGCCATCTCTAGGACATTTGACGATCAATGCTTTTACAGCTAGTGACGCCATTTTGATCCCAGTTCAATGTGAATACTACGCGTTAGAAGGATTGAGTCAATTACTAAATACAGTGCGTCTAGTTCAAAAACATTTTAATCCAGGATTAGAGATTGAAGGCGTCTTATTGACGATGTATGATGCACGTACGAATTTAGGAGCAGAAGTAGTAGAAGAAGTGCGGCGCTATTTCCAAGAAAAAGTTTATGATACGATCATTCCAAGAAATGTTCGCTTATCCGAAGCACCTAGTCATGGAAAGCCAATCATTGATTACGATCCACGCTCAAAAGGTGCCGAAGTCTATCAAGCTCTAGCAAAGGAAGTGTTAGTTCGTGAGCAAAAATAAAGGTTTAGGCCGCGGGATTGATGCCTTGTTTCAAGATTTGTCTGAGATTGAAGAAGTTGATATGAAAAAGGACCAAGTGATCGAGATTCCGTTAAGTGATCTGCGTCCCAATCCTTATCAACCACGAAAATCGTTTGATGAAGCGACATTGCAAGAACTAGCTAACTCAATTGAGCAATCTGGTGTTTTTCAACCAATCATCGTAAGAAAATCTGCGGTGAAAGGGTATGAATTGATTGCCGGCGAACGTCGTTTTCGTGCGTCAAAATTAGCTGGGAAAGAAACTATTCCGGCTATCATTCGTGAGTTTGATGAAGAAGCTATGATGCAAGTTGCTGTCTTAGAAAATCTGCAGCGGGAAGATCTGAACCCGCTAGAAGAAGCCGAAGCCTATGAGATGCTGATGAAAAATTTAAAACTGACGCAAGCAGACGTCGCCAATCGGTTAGGAAAGAGCCGTCCGTATATCGCCAACTACTTACGCTTATTAACTTTGCCTAAACTAGTCAAAGAAATGGTGCAAGATGAACGGCTATCAATGGGCCAAGCACGAACGTTGCTAGGATTGAAGAAAAAAGATCAAATCTTAAAACTAGCCAATCGTGCGGTGAAAGAGAATTTGACCGTCCGCCAATTAGAGCAGATCGTTAATGAATACAATGAAGGCAAGGCCAAAGATAAGAAAAAAGGGCCACGACTAGCAAAAGAAAAACCATACTACTTGCGAGAAAGCGAAGACCGCCTGATGGACAAGTTCGGAACCGGTGTCGAAATCGTTGAAAAAGACGGCAAAGGCAAGATTTCGATTGAATACCTGTCACCATCAGATTTGACTCGAATCTTAGATATTTTGAATATTCATTTTGATGAAGCTTAGTTGGATTAAAATCGCTTAGTTTTATTAAAAAGCTGAATACTTAAATTTAACATAGGAGGTTTGCCAGATGTACGATTTAGGTGATATCGTTGAGATGAAAAAACCGCATGCTTGCCAGACAAATCGCTGGGAGATCATTCGGATGGGTGCGGATATTAAAATCAAATGTATCAATTGCGGACATATCGTTATGATGACGCGCCGTGACTTTGAAAAGAAAATGAAAAAAATCCTTGAGAAAAAAACAGAGTTGACTCAAGAATAATTCCTTAGTAGAGAAAGAGTGAAGTATATCATGGCCTTAACAGCCGGAATCGTAGGATTACCCAACGTAGGTAAATCTACCCTATTTAATGCAATTACTAAAGCAGGTGCAGAAGCTGCCAACTATCCTTTTGCAACAATCGATCCAAATGTCGGGATGGTGGAAGTCCCTGATTGGCGTTTAGAACGCTTGACTGAATTAGTTCATCCGAAAAAAACAGTTCCCACGACATTTGAATTTACTGACATCGCTGGAATCGTCAAAGGTGCCAGCAAAGGAGAAGGATTGGGAAATCAATTTTTGAGCCATATCCGTCAAGTAGATGCCATTTGTCACGTAGTCCGTTGTTTTGATAATGAAAACATCACACACGTGGAAGGACGCGTTGATCCGTTAGAAGATATTGAAACAATCAACTTAGAATTAGTTTTAGCTGACTTAGATTCAATCAACAAACGATATACACGAGTAGCCAAAGTAGCGAAAACAAAAGAAAAAAATGCCGTTGCAGAATTGGCCGTTCTAGACAAATTAAAACCAGTTCTAGAAGAAGGTCAATCGGCTCGAACGATCGAATTTACTGAAGAAGAACAAAAAATCGTCAAAGGCTTATTCTTATTGACGAGTAAACCGGTTCTTTATGTAGCAAATGTAGATGAAGAGACGGTTGCAAATCCAGATGATAATGAATATGTACAAACTGTTCGAAACTTTGCTGCCAGTGAACATTCAGAAGTAATCGTCGTCTGTGCTGAAGCCGAAGAAGAAATCGCTGAATTGGAAGAAGAAGATAAAGCAGAATTTTTAGAAGCGATGGGAATCGAAGAATCCGGGTTGGATCAATTGATTCGTACAGCATATGATTTATTAGGCTTAGCTACTTATTTTACTGCAGGAGAACAAGAAGTTAGAGCGTGGACTTTCCGCAAAGGGATGAAAGCTCCTCAAGCTGCAGGAATAATTCATACAGATTTTGAACGTGGATTTATTCGTGCTGAGACAGTATCTTTTGAAGATCTGGATAAATATGGCAGTATGCACGCGGCAAAAGAAGCTGGGCGTGTTAGATTAGAAGGAAAAGATTATGTCGTGCAAGATGGCGATGTAATGTTGTTCCGTTTCAACGTTTAGGAGGAAAGAAATAATGGAACCAGAGAAATTGCAAACGTTGCAAGCAGAAAATGTACAGCTTGAAGAAAAATTGACCAAACGAAATGAACAGTACATTTTTGACTTGAAAAAAGCTTTAAAAGCAGCAAATTTAACGGAAGAACAGACCATCAAGGCTTTAAATGAAATGCTGCCAGTTTTAGTAGAAGAACAAAAAGCTGGAAAAACCGCACGACAATTATTTGGGACAGTTTCAGAGCGATTAGATGCAATCGTAAATAAACCTGTTGAACAGAAAAAATCAACGACTGCATCATTGATGTGGTTGGACAATTTCTTATTGTTATTTGGTTTGCTAGGTATAGTTTCCGGAATTATGGGACTGTTTGTTTCACGTGGAACACAGCCGGTTACTTATGGAATCACTGCGCTGATCGTCGCTTCAGCAGTCGGCGGATTAGTATTTTACATGATGTATCTATTTATTTATCAGTATGATCAACCGGGTGCAGATAAATCAAAAAAACCAAAAACTTGGAAAACGATCCTTATGTTAGCCTCGGTTACACTTGTCTGGTTTTTAGTATTCAACGGTGCGGCCTTGTTGCCACCAGCATTAAATCCTATTCTTGATCCGATAGTTTTAGTCGTATTATCTGGTCTTGCATTAGTCTTGCGTTACTATTTGAAAAAACGCTTTGGTATTATCAGCAGTTTAGCCACTGCACCACGTAAATAAAAAAGAAGGAAGTTCATTATGAACTTCCTTCTTTTTTATTTAACTTCAGCAATTAGTTTAGCTAAGGCTTGTTGTTGATATTCAACAGTAGCTTGCTGGATGATTTTTTGCTGTGTTGCTTGATTCATCGTGGGTTGCTGAAGCATAGCTTTTTTGACTTTTGCTTGAACGAAAGATTTTGCGTCTGTTTCCATCGCAGTTTTGTTTTCTTGAACTAATTTAGTTAATTTTTCTGCTTGTTCAGTACTTAAGACTACCCAATTCTTAGGAATACTGAAAGTATTTTTTTCTTTGATCAATTGGTGATCTTTACTGGAAAGGCTAAACCAAAATTTGGCAGTATCGTTTTTATAAACCCAGTAGGTTTTGTCGATTTGTAACTGCGCATTTTTTTGCGTGTTTTTTACGATATTTTTGACATGATCTGTTCCAGTCGGTTTTGGTTTATCTTGGGAATCATTGGTTTTATATAAATAAACTTTTTCTGTACCATTACCGAGTGGTTTATAAAGCAGCAAATCAATATCTTTATTATCAGCTGCGGTAGTCAATGTTTGAGTCGTTGTCTCTGTAAGTTGTTTCATCCCATAATGGTAGTGATCATTTGCAGTGATAAATCCTAAGCTGAGCAAGAAGACGACCGCAAAAATCATGGATAGTGCGGTCTGCCAAGTTTTTTTTGCAAAGATATTGGTCAGAGCAAAAGCAAGCACGCTTATGATTGTTACGATGAAAATCATTTTACAACACCTCCGGCAACTTTTTTATTTGCCTTCAAGAAGAAGGTGATGGCAAAACCAATCAACCCAAAAATGACAGCGACGAAAAAGGCTGCATGATAACCAGATAAAGTAGCATCGAGGGCTTGAGTTTTATAAGATAGCGGCAATGTTTTCAATAGCGAAGCTTTTGGTAGATTGTCTTTTGTTACATTTGTCAAAATGCTGATTAAAACAGCGGTACCGATCGAGCTTGCTACTTGACGGAAAGTATTGTTGACGGCTGTACCATGACTAATCAAGTTCATTGGTAGAGCGTTCATCCCTGAAGTAGTGACTGGCATCATAACCATAGAGATCCCAAACATACGTAGAGCATACAAGATAACAATCATAGCGATTGGTGTTTCTTGTGTCAAAAAGGCAAAAGGTAACGTAGCAGCAGTAAGGATCAACATACCACTGATAGCTAATCGTTTTGCACCATGTTTATCGAAGATTGCACCAGTGATAGGCATCATGAGTCCCATGATTAAAGCCCCTGGTAATAACATTAAACCCGAATGAAAAGCCGATTCTCCTCGGATGTTTTGGATATACAAAGGCAAAACCATTTCAGCACCCACCATCGCCATATTGACGACACCACTTAAAATTGCTGTGATTGTAAAGATGGGGGATTTGAATACCCGTAATTCTAAAAATGGCTGTTCCAATTGTAGTTGACGCCAGACAAACAAGGCGATGACTATAATCCCAACAATCAAAAAGCCAATCACTTTCATACTGCCCCAGCCGTCATTCCCAACAGAAGAAAAGCCGTAGAGCAAACTACCAAAACCGATTGTCGACAATAAAGCAGATAAAATATCGATACTTGGATTAGATAATCGGATAACACTTTTCATTAAGAAGCTCGCTAATACTAAAACTAAAACTACGATTGGGATCACCATACCGAAAAGATCACGCCAAGTATAGTGATCGATAATCCAACCAGAAAGGGTGGGACCTAAAGCTGGAGCCAATCCAACTACAATACCAGCCATCCCCATCGCTGATCCGCGTTTTTCTGGTGGAAAAATCGATAGCATAATGTTTTGTAATAAAGGCATCGAGATCCCGACGCCTGCGGCTTGGACTAAACGTCCGATTAATAAGGTAGAAAAGTTTGGTGCGACGAAACAAGTGATCGTACCGATCAAAAAGATCATCATAGCAGCTAAATATAATTTTTTTGAACTAAATTTGTTGATCAACCATGCACTGATTGGAATCATGATTCCATTTACCAGCAAAAAGCCGGTCGTTAACCATTGAACACTGGAAGCTGAGATATCAAAAGCTTTCATTAGTGCTGGAAAAGCTGTAGTTAACAAAGTTTGATTCAATACCGTACAAAATGTTCCAATTAATAGGACAACAACTAGCAAGGAACGATTGTAAGGTTTTCCATAAATATCGACCGTTTGATTATGACTCACGATCTAACGCCTTCTCTCTTTTTGGAAATTTTCAGAAACATAAATGTTCGTTTGTTACTTTACTGCTATTTGAATTATTTGTCAACTTACTTGACATAGATGTTAGCGAAAGTATAATCATAAAGTAAAGAGAGGGATGCGTTGTGAAAAATAATATGGTGAAGCAACTCCTAGAAAGTACAGATTTATTAGTAGGTATCAGTGAATTGAGCAAAGTGACTGGCGTTTCCCCACGTCAAATTCGCTATTGGGAACAAAAGGGATACATTCGATCAACAGGGGAAAAAAATGGCAATCGAACGTTTGAATTACCCATGGTCATTCGAGTAGAGATTATCAAGCACTTTTTGGATGAAGGATACACGTTGACTGCATCAGTTAAAAAAGCCCAAGAACGACAAGAAAATATTCATCATGCGAAATTATTGTTACGAGAGATCGTTAAAGGCATGCAAAAAATCGATGAACGGTATACGGTGATCCATTTAGATAACTTTACTAATAAGGAAGGCTTTTATTTGATTCGAGACAATGAGACCAATCAAGTAACGTATCAAATGTTTGGAGAAGACACCGAAATCACAACGGAATTACTAGCAAAAGAATTTGAACTTTAAGAAAAATAAGGGTTAGATGAGGAATTCAGCACAAGTTGTTGACTTCACTCACGCATTCTGTTAGTTTTTTTATTAAAAATAATTCTGGGGAGTGGCAACGAACGATGTCTAATTGGGAAACGAAATTTGCAAAAAAAGGTCTGACATTTGATGATGTATTATTGATTCCGGCGGAGAGTCATGTATTGCCGAATGAAGTGGACATGAGTGTACAATTGGCAAAAAATATAAAATTGAACATTCCATTGATGAGTGCAAGTATGGATACAGTGACAGATAGTAAAATGGCGATCGCGATGGCTCGGCAAGGCGGCCTGGGAGTCATCCATAAAAACATGAGTGTCGCTGCCCAAGCAGATGAGGTTCGTAAAGTAAAACGTTCAGAAAGCGGTGTAATCATCGATCCGTTTTTCTTAACACCAGAACATAAAGTACGAGATGCGGAAGAATTAATGAGTCGTTACCGGATTAGCGGTGTTCCGATTGTAGAAACATTGGAAAATCGCAAATTAGTAGGAATCATCACGAACCGCGATATGCGTTTTGTGACAAACTACGATATTCCTATCTACGAAGTGATGACAAAAGAAGGTCTAGTAACCGCACCGGTAGGCACGAAACTCCAAGATGCTGAAAAGATATTACAAAAACACAAGATTGAAAAATTACCGATTGTCGATGAAGAAGGCCGCTTAAGTGGCTTGATTACGATTAAAGATATTGAAAAAGTGATTGAATTTCCTAATGCTGCAAAAGATGAACATGGCCGTTTATTAGTTGCCGCAGCAGTCGGAGTTACGAGCGATACATTTGAGCGGGCTGAAGCTTTATTAACCGCTGGAGTCGATGCAATCGTCATTGATACTGCACATGGACACAGTGCCGGTGTCTTGCGTAAAATCAGTGAGATTCGGGCTACTTTCCCTGAAGCGACATTGATTGCCGGTAATATCGCAACTGCTGAAGGAGCAAAAGCTTTGTATGATGCGGGTGTAGATGTTGTAAAAGTAGGGATTGGTCCAGGTTCGATCTGTACGACACGTGTCGTTGCAGGAGTCGGCGTACCACAATTGACAGCAATTTACGACGCAGCATCTGTCGCACGACAATATGGCAAAGCAATCATCGCCGATGGCGGAATCAAATATTCAGGCGACATCGTCAAAGCACTAGCAGCCGGTGGGCATGCGGTGATGTTAGGTTCGATGCTAGCCGGAACAGATGAATCACCAGGTGAATTTGAGATCTATCAAGGTCGCCGGTTTAAAACCTATCGCGGAATGGGATCATTAGGCGCGATGGAAAAAGGTTCAAGTGATCGTTATTTCCAAAGTGGCGTGAATGAAGCCAATAAATTAGTTCCTGAAGGTATCGAAGGACGGGTGGCTTACAAAGGAACCGCAGCAGATATTATTTTCCAAATGATCGGCGGATTGAAAGCCGGGATGGGTTATGTCGGTGCAGGCAACTTAGAACATCTGCGTGAAAATGCTCAATTTGTTCAGATGAGTGGAAATGGTTTGAAAGAATCTCACCCTCATGATGTTCAAATCACGAAAGAAGCACCAAACTACTCAGTCGAACAATAAAAATCGATAAGTTATTGCAAAAAAAACAGCAGCATCGCTTTTGCGATGCTGCTATATTTTTTACTTATTTTTCTTTTTTGATGACCTTTACATTTCCCATATAAGGAACTAAAACTTCAGGAATTGTAACTGAACCATCTTCATTTTGATAATTTTCTAAAATTGCAGTCACTGTTCGACCAACAGCCAAACCAGAACCATTTAGCGTATGTGCGTATTGGACTTTCCCATTTTCATCACGGTAACGGATCATTGCGCGTCGTGCTTGGAAATCTTCACAGTTTGAACAAGAACTGATTTCACGATACGTATTTTGGGCAGGGACCCAAACTTCTAGGTCATAAGTTTTCGCAGCAGAGAAGCCCATATCACCGGTTGATAGAGTGATGACACGATAAGGCAAGTTTAGTTTTTGTAAAAGAACTTCCGCATTTTGTGTCATTTTTTCTAATTCATCATATGAAGAATCCTTATCACTGAATTTTACCATTTCAACTTTATGGAATTGATGCAAACGGATCAATCCACGGGTGTCGCGTCCGGCACTACCTGCTTCAGAACGGAAAGAAGGAGACAAGGCAGTGAAGTAGATTGGCAATTCTTTTCCGTCTAAGATTTCATCTGCGTAGTAATTTGTCAAAGGAACTTCGGCTGTAGGGATCAATGTTAGATCACGGTCTTCAATTTGAAAAACATCTTCTTTGAATTTAGGAAATTGTCCTGTCCCAAACATTGATTTGCTGTTCACTAAGAAAGGCGTGATCATTTCTGTATATCCTTGTTCATAAACGTGTTCATCCAACATAAAATTATAGACTGCGCGTTCTAATCGTGCGCCTAAACCTTTGTAATAAACAAACCGGCTACCAGAAACTTTTGCTCCTCGTTCAAAATCTAAGATATCTAGATTTTCTGCGACTTCCCAATGTGGTTTTGGTTCAAAGGCAAATTGACGGGGCGTACTCCAGCGACGAACTTCAACATTGTCGTCTTCATCTTCACCAATCGGCACAGAATCATGAGGCAAGTTAGGTAAAGTCGTAGCAATCTCAGTTAATTGGGCGTCAATCTCAGCAACTTGGGCATCAAAGTCCTTGATTTTTGTCCCGACTTCTTTCATTTCAGCAATTTTATCGGCGGCATCACTTTTTTCACGTTTTAATTTGGCGATTTCATTTGATACATCATTCCGATATTTTTTCAATTCCTCGGTTTTTACTAATAACTGGCGGCGTTGTTCATCTAGTTCTAAGAACCGTTTCAAGATTTCTTCCTTCACGCCACGAGTCGCTAATTTTTCGTTCACTTCAGTAAAATTGTTACGAATCATTTTTACATCTAGCATTATTTTTCCTCCTTTTAAACTAAAAAACACCGCTTCATCCCATATAACAGGGACGAAACGGTGTTGAATTTCGCGGTACCACCCAAATTCAGCCGAAGCTGCACTTGATCGACGGGTATCGACGTCACCCGGTTTTTCTTTCAAAAAACACAGTTAGTGAAACTGGATTTCCTTAAGTTGTTTTGTTGATTCCCACCAGCCATCAACTCTCTAGAAAAACAAACTTATGTACTTGGTTTCCTGTATATCTTATTGAGACCAGTATAAGCAATCAAAAAATTAAAGTCAATGATTATCTTGAAAGCTCTTCATTTGATTTTTATAAAGCGGCAAATGAATAATGAAAGATGTCCACTCCTCATTTGATTGGGCATAAATATAACCGCCATGAAGATTGACGATATTTTGTGCGATAGCTAAACCTAAGCCTGTTCCGCTGATTTCTTGTGAACGTGATCCATCGACACGGTAAAAACGATCAAATAATTGTTCCAAAGCTTCCCTTGGAATGGGTTGTCCGTTGTTTTTGACAGTCACGACGGCTTCATTTTTAGTTTTTTCAATCTCAATCACGATTTTATCCGCATTACCGCCATATTTTAACGCGTTAGTGATCAAGTTATTGAAGACACGCACAAGTTTTTCCGTGTCGCCGTCCATAACTAATTGATTTTCTGTAGTATCAACTTGAATCTGAATAGCCTTTTTATGAGCTTCCAATTCAAAATCAGCTGCTAACTGTTCTAAGAGTTGAACCATGTCAAAAGAGACAGTATTGACCGGGACAGAAGGCTGACGAACTTTAGAATATTCAAATAAATCTTCAACTAAAGATTTCATTTGTTTGGCTTTATTATAGGCGATACTAGTATATTTTAGGATTTCTTCTTTGTTTTGATATTGCCCATCTTCAATCAATCCTAGATAGCCAATGATTGAAGTCAAAGGAGTTCGAATGTCATGGCTGACATTGGTGATTAGTTCATCTTTGGACTTTTCAATCTCTCGTTCATCTTCGATTGCGGCGACGGTACTGTCGACCAACCCATTGATACTATCGACCACTTTGCTAAGGTCACCGCGTAATTCAAACGGAATCCGATAATCATAATTCCCATTAGCTATATAATGCAGTTCATTGATGATATGGCGCAGCTGCATTTGCCGATATCGACGAATCAATCGCCAAAAAACAATCAAAACATCAAGGAGAACAAAGAAAGGAATCATAAAGTTACGTCCGCTCCAAAAAATATCACTTCCTAAATTGTTGGCAAAGATATCTTTTGTTCGATAGATCGCGTCGGTCAAATCTGGCGAATTATTAAGTATCTGTGTAAAAAGGACCATAATTGCTACATTTAATAGAAGCAACAAAATAATCGTGATGATTCCTTCAGCAATCAGTTCACTTACTTCTTTGGAAGTCAGCGTGATTCGTTTTTTCTTTTCTAGTTTATTTTGCATCTATTTTATAACCCACACCCCAAACGGTTTGGATCACTTTTTCGCCATCTGTTGCTTCTTCGATCTTATCCCGCAAATGGCTGACGTGAACCATGACCGTTTTTGCTGAAACGATACTCTCTTGTTTCCAAACCCGTTCAAAAATTTCATCCGCACTGAAAACACGATTTGGATGACTTGCTAATAAATACAAGATTCCAAATTCTAAAGCGGTTAATTGAATTTCTTTACCATCAACTGTTTTGACTTCATGAGAATCTTTGTTAATGATTAATGATTGAATCTCAAGAATATCAGGTTGATCTTCGGCAATGTGCATCTTTGTTCGACGCAACAACGATTTGACCCGAGCCATCACTTCCAATGGATTAAACGGTTTTGTCACATAATCATCGGCACCAGCGACTAACCCTTTGATCTTATCCATGTCCGTTGTTTTCGCTGTTAGCATAATAATAGGTATCTGTGATTCTTTTCTTAATTCTTTTACAACTTGCATGCCGTCCATAACGGGCATCATGATATCTAATAAGAGCAATTCGATATCATTTGTCGTACGCAGTTTACTCAATGCCTCTTTCCCATCATAGGCTTTTACGACATCATACCCCTCATTATGCAAATAAATACTTAATAGTTCGACAATCTCTTTGTCGTCATCTGCAACTAAAACTTTCATTAAATGTTCCTCCGTCCATAATAAAAATAATTACATTCCTATTTTACCAAAGAAATCAAAGGAAGGCGAAAGACAGCACTAGGAGTTAAAGAAAAATCAAAAATAAAATACCGAAAGTTAAACTTCAGATGAGATAGAAAATCCCTTTTCAAAAACAAAAAAACGAACGAAATTTTAAATTTTATATTTATACATCGTGTTTAAAAAAAGTGGATAAAATTGCTATTTTTTCGTTGACCAAATGCTCTAAAACTGATATATTATTTTATGTTCTGAGACAGCAAAAAACCTTTCGGAACACCTAAAATTGTTATTGACAGACAACTGATTTTCAGTTATTCTATCAAAGTCGCAATAAACGATGACAACAACTTCTTCGAAAAAACTTCAAAAAAGTTATTGACATCTACTTTGCAATCTGTTATGATTTAAAAGTTGCTGAAACAACGCTACAAACAATGTAGACCTTTGAAAACTGAACGAATAAAACAAACCAAATGTGTAGGGCGTTTCTATTTAATAGAAACA
>NZ_JARPZC010000009.1:0-103990 GCF_031927985.1 Enterococcus dongliensis | reverse complement strand
AACGATTCCTTACAACGTCTTTAAAGGTGAAGAGCATTGGAATCTTTTCGCAGAACTAACAGTCAGCTAGTGACCACTATCAAGGAGGTTTTGGTAATGGGAAAATATCGCTGGCATGTCAGCCGAGTAGGTGAAAAACCAGAAATCGTTCGGCACTACAACTGGATTACTAAAATGTATCGATTTATTTTACGTAATCCTGCAATGTTTGCCGATCGTGAATTGACGATTTATAAAAATGGAAAGCCCTGTGTTGACCTTCATTTTGATGAAATAAAGAGAAGATTTGACTTGAATAACAAAGAAGGAATCGAGCGTAAATATATCAACGAATTATCAAAGGAGGACGGCGAATGAGTCTAATTGAAGAATTAAAAAGCACTGGCGATCAATCTTTTGATACGTGGTTTGATCGTTGGTTTGAAAAGAATGATTTTCCTAACACATTTAAAAAATCAGCTCAGCAAGGCTATACAGGCTATTACATCGAATTAAGAAGAACCACATCACTACATGAAAACGATGAATACTTGAATCGACGACTACGCGATCCACGCACGGTAACAAAACTAAAGGATCGCCTACCGGGAATTAGCGTTGAGTTCGTCAAAGAGCGAAAGACAGGATTAATGGGACTGAAATATACTACAGAAAAATTGAAATTTAGCTGGAAGTAAGTTCTGTAAGCCACACCAATTAAGTAGGAAGGATGAATCTATGAAAATACTAGAATTATTTGCAGGGACCAGATCAATAGGAAAAGCCTTCGAAGCTGCCGGACATGAAGTCTACTCAATCGAGTGGGATAAGAAACACGAGAACATCAATTGGTACGCCGATATCTCAAAAATACAAGCAAACGATATTTTAGCGCGGTTAGGACGTCCAGATGTGATATGGGCTAGTCCTGATTGTACATCATATAGCATTGCAGCAATCAGTCACCATCGTACTAAAGAAGCAGATGGAAATCTATTGGCTAAATCAGAATATGCTTCGTTTTGCGATTTGACGAATCAGCATGTTTTGAAACTGATTAAAGACTTGAATCCAAAGGTTTACTTCATCGAGAATCCGCGTGGTGGACTCAGAAAAATGAGGTTTATGCAGCAGCTACCAAGGTACACAGTGACTTACTGCCAGTATGGGGATACACGGATGAAACCGACTGACATTTGGACCAATCATCCTAATCCACAATTCAAACCAATGTGTAAAAATGGAGCGCCTTGTCATGTATCTGCGCCGCGGGGAAGTCGGACAGGAACACAAGGCATCAAGGGGAGTGTTGATCGATCCCGAATTCCTAAAGAACTATGCGAGCATATTGCAAAAATCAGCGAAGAGCACGTGGCGAGCGGAGCGCTGAAAAAAGTGAACTAACTCAGCCTATCAAGTAAGAAAAGAGGTATGAAATGAATAAACAAGAAGTAATTGAACGATTAAATAATAAATTAGACGAAGTCTTTGCATTTCAACGGAGTTTCAAACCTTTAACAAGGGCACACATGGAATGTGAGTCAAAGGCTAATGCTTATATGACTGCTATAAACTACGTCGAACAACTTGACGAACCTCAAAAAGTCAAAGTGAAGCAATTCGTAGCAGATTGGTTTGAAGAGCATAAGCATAATTTGAGCAATTCACTGTGGGAATTTACTGTCGAATTGAATGAAAAAACTTTAGTGACGGGTGCTATATATACTGAATTTGAAAGTTGGTTCATAGAACATCCGCGTGCATACGAATTTATCACAAGTATGGGAAAAGGCTACGAGGTCGAGGAAGAGCCGAAGTGGAAAATAATTAATGATCAAAAATACTGTCTGACATCAATAGAAGCAGGATATGGCAACTCGTTACATTGGGCTTTCGACAGTACGAAGAAAAAGCCGATCCTCTTTGATAACGAGGAAACGGCATTGTATACAGCGTATATAACAGGCGGCACAGTCGAGAAAGTGTAGGTGTGAAATGGAATTACTTGAATATTTGGAATCAGAAGCAGATAAACTGCATGAAGAGAATTTTTCCAGTAGTGATGAATTTAGAACGGTGAACCACAGTTTTGTTGAGGGTTTTAATTATGCACTGGCGATTGTTCAAGGCTTTGAGGCTTTGAGGTGAAACTCAACCCAAACCAGCAGGTCGTATTGGAGTGGTTGAAGGAAGCATACAAGCGAACTAAATGGTCAAGCCCGTTCGGGACTGTGTACTCCACAATAAATATCCACGAGCTGTTCGTGCGAACGAGACTAACCAAAGCACAACAATACCAAGTCCTAGCAGCCTTTGCAGAATGGGGAATGGAACAGGAGGAAGAAAAATGATCAACAACGACTTAGCAATCGACAGACTGCAAGATTTAATTCTTACGTCTGTTAATCTAACTGAATGGCAGAAAGAGCAGATTAAAGAGGCTATTAGATTAATAGGAGGCGGAGATGGAGAAACAAAAACTAATTGAAAAATTAAAAAAAGATAAATAAAAAACGTTCAGCTCCTCAGCTAAACGCAGAATTAGTAATTAATCTCACAATTAATTATAACAAATTTTCGGAGGTTGGGGAATGGCTGAATTAACAAAAACACAATTAGCAGCACTTGAAGAAGACTTTAGAATGTATCACAAAATTCCAAGTAAGATTGCTGAAGCATTGGTGGCAAGAGAATGGAAGCCTGAAGACGTCAACAGTTGGATTAAAGGTAGTCGGACACACAATGAGAAGGCTCTGAACGATTTAATTAAGCGAGAAGACAATAAGAGCTATCTCTACTACTCAAAGCTGTACGCGGATATTAGCAGAGCTTATAAATCAGTCAGTGAGGAGCTAAGAGAAATCGTAGACGTTTACATGTGGGGAGAGTTGAACTATTTAGAATGGCGAGAAGTCGCTGAACATATTCATTGTTCAAAGACTGCTGTTTATAAAAAACGCTACAAAATATTGGAAAGTTTGGCAATTCAACAAGGAAAAGTGTTCTAAAATGTGTGGTAGACCACCCTAAAAACGTATTAAACTGGTATAGTAGATAATTTATCAAGCGGACGATTCAACCTTTTACTGACATGAAAGTTTCTCCTTTCTGAATTTTAAACTTACAACGTCTTGCTTGATAAGTTATTCGCTTTTGACTACACTGCCACTCTGCGGAAACAGAGAAGGCAACATCTGCGCAATGTATATAACGAGCTTTTAGGTGCAGTTAGAAGCTCACTGGCGGCACAAAATAAATAAGAATGGAGTTGAAAGACTTCGTTTCCTTTAAAGTTCACGTGCCGTCTTTATGTCACTGTGGCGGAAGTAGAAGACGCGGTAAGGCTATCCGAGCGGGTAGAGTGGCTGTTGCTAACGACGAGTTAGTAATGTGAGTGGGGCGGTGCCACTCCAGTGACGTAACGCATTAGAAACGTTAGGTTGATTCCGCATACTAGTTAAGTCGGGCGTAATATGATCGGACTGATAATCCGTACCATCCTAATTGTATTCTTTATAAGTCGTGGCGTGTAGCTCAGCGGCTAGAGCGTTTGGTGAATAGCCAAGAGGTCGCCGGTTCGATCCCGGTCACGTTAATAGGAATTGAATGATGGTCATAATTGACTAAACACTGCAATGACAGCAGGTGTGTAATTGTTGATTCCTTCTTTACACATTTGGAAACAACGTGTTGGAACGTTGGGCGTTGATGGATTAATTCTGAAACGTTTAAACATTAGCTATCTAGTCATAGCCTTATCGGTCAGTAAGCGGGGAAGGACAATCCAAACCGCCTCTGCTGACAATACATATTTGGTTAGATGGTCGGAGTTAGTAGCTAAACTAATTCCACGATGGCTTGGATAGAATCGGTAACCCTGTCTATCCAATACATAATCAAGATCACTTCTGCGGTCTTTTTATTTTGCATCAGGGAGGAATATTTAGATGAAGGATATTAGAGTAAAAGTTGATAAGGCAGTAATTCAAAAAGCAATTTTAGACAGAGCAGTGGAATTGATCAGTCAGATTGAGGTTGATGAATTAACAAATGTTGATTTCACTACCTGTGACTTAGGTGGTAGCTTCCAAGTGAGTCTTAATATTGAGTTCCAAAATACTGAAAAATAGATCATTCATCCGAGTGGTCTTTTTATTTTGCATAAGAAAGGTGGTGATGGAAAATTGAATAAGAGACAAAAAGCCTTTGCCGATGAGTACATCGCCAATGGTGGAAATAAATACAAGGCGGCTATTAGTGCTGGGTATTCAGAAAAGTATGCTAAAGCACAATCGCATAGGTTGTTGGAAAATGTTGGAATTGCGCAATATATCAAAAAACGGCTAGATCCTATCGAAAAACGGCGAGAAATAACCGCAGATGATGCCTTAAACGAATTGATAAGTATTTGGCAAGGCGATACACAAAATGGCGTCAGCAAGACGATGGATAGGTTAAAGAACGGGGAAATCGTCAAACATATCGAGTATGAGTATACGCCGGATTTAGAAAGCAAACTCAAAGCTTTAGACTTGTATCTCAAATACAAATCGCTTCTTTCTCAGGCACAGCTAGAGAAAGCGAGAACAGAAATCAAACTGATGCAAGCGAAATTGGAAGTCTTGCAACGCGGCGATGAAGAATCTACCGAAGATAAGCTTGACGAATTACTTAATCGGATTAGTGGTGAGTTAGATGACATTGACTGACGTATATAATCCAAAACAAATTGATGTGTTGAAAGCTACGATCAAAACTGATTGGTTTATTACACTTTTGCACGGCGCTAAACGATCCGGAAAAACGAAAATCAATAACGATCTTTTTCTATTTGAGTTACGGCGAGTACGGAAGATTGCGGATCAAGAAGGCGTGAAAGAGCCGATGTATATTTTGGCTGGCGTGTCTTCTGCAACGATTCAGAAAAATGTTTTGCAGGAGTTATACAACACGTACAACATTGAACCGAAATTTGATAAGCATGGAAATTTCCGACTTTTTGGTGTTAAAGTCGTGCAGGCGTATACAGGTAACGTTGGCGGTGTCAAATCTATTCGAGGTATGACAGCTTACGGTGCGTACGTCAACGAAGCATCGCTTGCGGTGCAGTCGGTTTTTGGAGAGATTGTTTCTCGCTGCTCCGGAACCGGTGCACGCATATTAGCCGATACCAATCCGGACAATCCGGAACATTGGCTAAAAAAAGAATATATCGACAATACTAGTGAAACGATTCAGTCATTTCATTTTGAGTTGGACGACAATACATTTTTATCTGATCGCTATCGACAGAATATCAAAGATGCAACGCCGAGCGGTATGTTTTACGACCGAGATATTAAGGGGCTGTGGGTATCTGCGGAAGGCGTTGTATATCAAGATTTTGACGCAAATAAACATTATATTCAGTCGAGCGATCTACCTCAGCTTTGTACATTTTATTGTGGAGTTGACTGGGGTTATGAGCATTGGGGATCTATCGTAGTAATAGGTGAAACAACAGACGGAACATCTTATTTAATTGAAGAACATGCTACTCAATTTGAAGAGATTGATTATTGGGTAGACATAGCAAAAGGCATTCAAGAGCGATACGGCTCACGAGTGCCTTTTTATTGCGATTCAGCTAGGCCGGAACACGTAGCCAGATTCCAACGTGAGCATATCAGAGCATCTAATGCGGATAAAGCGAGATTGTCGGGTGTCGAAGCTGTTGCAAAACGATTTAAGACTAATTCATTACTTGTCTGCCGAGACAAAGTATCAAAGTTTAGAGATGAGATTTACCAATATGTTTGGGATAAAAAGAGTGGAGAACCAATTAAGCAATACGATGATGTGTTGGACGCTTTGCGCTATGCAATCTACACACACCACAAACCTAAAGCGAGAGCCAAAGGATTTAAAGGAGGATTGTAATTTTGCTATTAAACAACGATAAACTAACGCCACCAAAAATCATGACGTTTGACCGAGACGAGGACATTACGCCAGAAGTCATTGCCAAATTCATGCGTATTCATCAGCTAGAATTGCCAAGGTATCAATATTTGATGAACTGCTACAAAGGGCAAATGGAGATTTACGACTATGCTAAAAAGGACGCCTACAAGCCGGACAATCGGCTAGTAGTCAACTTCCCGAAATACATCACCGATACATTTACCGGTTATTTTAACGGTATCCCGGTTAAAAAGAGCCATCCAGACGATGCTTACAATCAAGCCATTACAGCATTTGACGGCTTAAACGACATGGAGGACGAGGAGTCAGAACTTGCTAAAATGGCTTGCGTTTATGGCCGTTGCTACGAGTTTATGTATCAAAATGAAAATACAGAAACGTGCGTGGTTTACAACAGCCCAGAAGATATGTTTATGGTGTATGACAACTCAGTTAAGCAAGCACCATTGTTCGCTGTCAGATATGGACTAGATGATGATAACGTGTTTCAAGGTGAATATTATGGCCCTGATGGCAATCGCAAGCTAACAGGATCTACGTCTGCTTTGCAGTTTGGCGAGGAGTTAGACGATTATTATGGCGAGTTGCCAGTCACCGAGTTTTATTTCAACGAGGAACGCATGAGTATTTTTGAGTCGGTCATCTCATTGTTTAATGCGTTTAACAAAGCTATCAGCGAGAAAGCAAATGATGTGGAATACTTTAGTGACCAATATCTTGCATTTTTAGGCGCAGAAGTAGATGGTGACGATCTAAAAGAAATCCGTGAGAACCGAATCATCAACTACTATGGCACTGAAGCAACTCGTGTGGATGTGAAGTTTTTAGATAAGCCAGACAGCGACGAGCAGACGGAACACTTGCTAGACCGCCTGCAAAAGCTAATTTTCCAAACGTCTATGGTGGCAAACATCAGCGATGAGTCTTTTGGACAAGCGTCTGGCACAGCTCTAGCTTACAAACTGGAGGCAATGAGTAATCTAGCGTTAGCCTTCCAGCGCAAGTATCAATCGGCACTAAACAAGCGATATAAGCTATTTAGCAGTCTTGCTACTAACGTGCCTGCTAGCCAGTCTAACGCATGGCGAGAGTTGGAGTATACATTTACCCGCAACGAGCCAAAAGACATCAAGAGCCAAGCGGAAACGGCTCAAATGTTGATGGGAATTACATCAGAAGAAACAGCATTATCTGTCTTGTCTGTCGTGTCAGATACTAAAGCCGAGTTGGAAAAGATTGATGCACAAAAGCCGAAAGTTGCTTATGACTTTGAGAAGGGAGCAAATGAGGATGCCGAGAATTAATTTTGAATTAACAGGGGATGAAGTACGGGCTCTTGTTCGAGGAGAAGCAATTTCTTTAGGGAAATTAGGGGAGTATCGTGAAGTCACCATCACCTCGAAAGAGAAAAGAGCCCGCCATGATCGCACTGATTTTTTCACTGACGAGCTATTATGGGGCGGCAGTAGGATTTCTGTAACTAACCACCCTAATTGCGGATTGCCAAACTACTCGCAGGATAAATAGCCTATGAAATCACAAGATTACTGGCGAAAACGTGAAGAAAAATGGATAGCTCAGCAGATTAAAGATGATGCGAAACAGTCTAAAGTGATTGCTGAGAAATACCAACGAGCGCTTGACCAAATCGAAAAAGAAATCTCAGCTAACTGGGAACGGTTTTCTGGCAAAGAAGGTGTCACACTTTCCGAAGCTAAGAAAATGGCATACGAGATGGACGTGAAGGCTTTTGCTAGAAAGGCGAAGCAGTACGTTAAAGACAAAGACTTCAGCAAGACAGCCAATGACGAATTGAGGCTTTACAACGTCACGATGCGAGTTAACCGTTTGGAGCTGTTAAAGTCACAGATTGGCTTGGAGCTAGTCGCTTTGTCCGATGATGTAGATCAGTACACTGCCGATACACTCACCAAAACAGGATTAGCCGAGGCAACACGTCAAGCCGGCATTTTAGGCGAGACAGTATTTTCAGGCTATCAAAACTTTGTGGAATCGGTAGCTTTTGCAAGTTTTAATGGTGCAACTTTTTCCGAACGTATCTGGGGCAATAATCAGGCGCTTAAAGCCGATTTAGACCGTCTGCTTGTAAGGAGTATCACGCAAGGAAGAAATCCACGAGAGCTAGCGAGAGAGCTGAGAAACATATTTGACAGCAGTAAGTATGAAGCTGAACGGCTGATGCGGACGGAGACTGCGAGAGTGCAGATAGAAGTCCAGAAAAAATCATATTTTGAGAATGATGTGGAAGAGTTCGAGTTTGTAGCCGAACCGTCAGCGTGTGGGTTATGCAAACCACTAGACGGTAAGACATTTAAAGTTGCGAAGATGGAATCGGGGTTAAACGCTGCGCCGATCCACCCTAACTGTAGGTGCAGTACAGCACCTTATGTAGAAAGAAAGGAATAGAAAACGATGAAAGATTTCAACGAAGTTATTTTGACTATTCAGGTTGGAAACGGCTTAGGCCAAGCTTATAAAAAAGCTATCGAAACTGAAAATAGTACGCAATGGAAAAAGAATCCTATATATAACAGCAAAAAAGAATTAATCAGCAATGAATTGAAGCCGGTTTGGAACGGCAATTACGCTCATGTTGAAGTTGGACAAGATGATTTCTTGACGATCTCAATCATTTCCCACACACTACCTAACCTTTTAGAAACGACTAGCTGGTATGAGCGAATGGGTGCGAAGGTTGTTTATAAAAAAACCTATTAAGAAAAGGAATGATTAATATGTGTGTGCATTGGTCAATGAATAGTAAAACCTGCGCTTTGTGTGGAGAGCCTATTCCAGATGCGTTGAAGGCAAGAGCAAGTGAAATTACCAATGGAAAAATTAATGGCGAAGTTTTCAGCTCTGAGCCGTTGTCTGTGAATGAAATATTGCTAGAAGCTGCGATTGAATTTTTGCATGATATTGACTCTGAAAAGATTGAGACTATTCAATTTAATTCAGCAAAACACGATGATCGATCAAGAGATGTCACGATTAAAATTACGTATCCGCCAGAACTTACTGAGTCGGAGGAACAGGTGGACTATGCTCGGAGCCTAATTGAGCGTGACAAGGAGAGAAAGATGTTATGCCAAAAACATTATTTAACATAAGGAGCTGAACGTTATGGAAAACAGTAACCGCAGTAACGAAAATGCATTTGTTGAGTTTTTTAAAGGACTTGACGAGAATTATCAGCTTTACCTTATCAATGAAATGAAGAGGGAACTTCCAGATGAAAATCCCAATTTTCTTGGTGAAGCACTAAATAGTTTAGGTGATGAAGTAAAAGTCATTCCTAACAGCACTTTTGCCAAGAAAAGGTGGTGATCCAAAGTCTCGTTAGCTGTCGTTAAAGCTATTTAAGGAGTGATAGCGATGAACAGAATTAAAGAACTGAGAGAAGAGAAAAACCTCACTCAAAAAGAATTAGCTCAAAAAATAGGTATTTCAGACGCTTCTGTAAACAAATATGAGAAAAACACTATGAATCCTAAAATAGATAAACTTGAAAAAATGGCAGAAATATTTGACGTGTCAGTCGCCTATATATCGGGGAAAGGCACAAGTGACAACAAGAACAAACTCAAAGAGCTAAGAGAAAGTTTTGGTCTAAGCCTCGGCGATTTAAGCGAAGAATTACAAAAGAAAGGCTTTAAAGTCGGAAGGGCATCTTTGAATAACTACGAAAACGGCATTCAACAGCCAAAACAAGAAACATGGGAGCACTTGGCAGATTATTTTGATGTATCCGTTGCTTATATCATGGGACTGAATACAGCCCTAAATAAAAACGAAATATCTATATCCAAACTGGAATACGAACGCTTGAAAGCAATCGAGCAAAAATACAATGAAATCAAGTCTTTAGTCACTGACTAAGGGATTTTTATTTTGTCTTTTATTGGCAGACGTTAAAGAACCATTGGTTTCCCAAAACCAATCAAAACTAAATGCGAGATGGCTCCCATGCCACAAAATGCGAGAGAAGGAGAAATACACATGAAAACACCATTTTTATTGCCAATGAGATTGCAATTTTTTGCTGAATCAGCAGACGAAACAGAAACCGATGAAACTCATACAGAGGAAACCGCTGCAGAGGAGACTGAAACTGATGAGAAAGAGTTGGATTCTGAAAAGGTCGTTGAAAAACTGCAAAAAAGATTGGCGAGCAAGACTGCCGCTGAAAAGGAAACTAAGACGCAGCTTGAACAAGCCATATCCCGCATTGAAGAACTAGAAAATGCTGGTAAAAAAGGCGTGAAAGAGTTGTCCGATGAGGAGAAGGCGACCAAAGCACAGCAAGAAAAAGATGATGAGATTGCTAAACTGAAATCTCAAATCAAGATTGCGGAATCCACACAGCAAGCTGATGAAGTCTTGAAAGATGCTGGTTTAACAGTCGGCAAAGACATCTTAGGCATTGTGGTAGCAGAGGACGACCAACAAACGCTAAAAAACGTCAAAGCGCTAATCAACTACACGCAAGACCTACGATCTAAATGGGAGATTGCAAGAAACACTGGTTCCACTCCAAAACGCACGCCGGGCAATCAGCAAGCTATCACGCAAGAACAGTTTGATGCTATGCCGTTTGCACAAAAGTCGGCGTTAGCAACAAAAGACCCAGAACAATTTAAAAAATTAACAGGAGGCTATTAATATGGCAGACACAAAAACAATGTTAGCGGATTTAGTAAATCCCGAAGTATTAGCACCAATCGTATCATATCAACTACAAAAAGCATTGCGCTTTACACCTTTGGCGCAGGTAGATGCAACTCTTTCCGGTCAACCAGGGAATACACTAACTTTCCCGGCATACACTTATATCGGTGATGCAACAGACGTGGCGGAAGGTGCTGCGATTCCGTTGGATAAAATCGGCACATCTACCAAACAAGTAACCGTGAAAAAGGCTGCAAAAGGTACGGAAATCACTGATGAAGCTGTTTTATCTGGTTATGGCGACCCGGTGGGCGAATCTAGCCGGCAATTAGCCTTGTCTATCGCAAACAAAGTGGACGATGACATGATTGTCGCTGCAAAGACGACGACACAAACAGCTACAGCTCCCGCTACTGTTGCCGGTGTGCAAACAGTCTTGGACGTATTTAACGACGAGGACGCACAAGCTTATGTATATATCATGAATCCAATTGATGCTGGTGCATTGCGTGCTGATGCCAACGCTCAAAAAATTGGGTCCGAAGTCGGTGCAAATGCGTTGGTTAACGGAACTTACGCAGACGTTTTAGGCGCACAAATTATCCGCTCTAAGAAAATGGCGCAAGGTGAAGCGCTGATGTTTAAGATCGTGGCTAACCAACCGGCGCTTAAATTAGTCATGAAACGTGGTGTACAAGTGGAATCTGATCGTGACATCGTGACAAAAACTACTGTCATTACAGCGGACGAACACTATGCAGCATACCTTTACGATTTAACAAAAGTTGTGAAAGTAACTGTTGGCGAAGATCCGGCCACTGGTGCATAATGAGTCGCCTGTTAAGTCGTCACTTGCCCGCTTATAAAGTGGAAAAAGAAACGACAAAGCAAGTGAAGAAACCACGAAAGAAACCAGTTAAGAAAAAAGTAGGTGGTTAAATGGCTACCATTGCAGAAGACGTTAAGAAGCTGTTAGGCGGTACGCAAGACGATAAGTTAGAAGTTATCGAACGGCGAACAAAAAGCCGTCTAGCGTCAATTCTGGGCGTGTCAGAAGTGCCCATTAGCTTTGAAACAATTGTCTACGAAGTAACGGTTAAACGATTCAACCGCATCGGCAATGAGGGTATGCAGTCCTACAGCCAAGAAGGCCTGTCCATGGCGTTCCCAGAGTCTGATTTTGCCGAGTATCAAGGTGAGATTGACGATTGGTTAAATGCACAAAAAGACGATGAAGGAGAGGTTAAGCGAGGGAGGTTTCGTCTATATTGAGATACGACACAAGTATTACATTTATCAAAGATAGCACGGACTCCCACTATGATCCTGACCTTGGTGAGTGGGTTGATGGCGAAGCAAAACGAACTGGAACGGTTGCGAATGTGACCGATCTTGGTACAGAGCGTAGTGTAAAAGTATTTGGTGATGTTAGAGAAGGGGCAAAGGTCATTCGGACCATGCCTCTTTTTTCTTTACCTGAATTTGATCATATCGAGATTGATGGCAAGACATTCAAGGAAACCACTGCTAGAAATCCGTCAGGACGGCATAGTTTGATTGTTCAGGAGGTGGAGAGCGGTGGCCAAGTCATTTAAAATTACTGGGCTAAATAAACTTTCTAGCAAGCTAAAGAAGAATGTAACGATGAATGATGTAAAACAGGTAGTGAAAAATAATACTGCTGAGTTAACAAATGTCGCTCAACGAAACGCGCCGGTGGATACTGGCTTTCTAAAGCGTTCAATCGTTATGGAGCTTGCAAACGGCGGCTACGTTGGGAGATCTATCGCAGGAGCTGAATACGCGCCTTGTTAAGATAGGGCGAGCGTATGGTAACATACGATTAGGAATCGACCAAAATCGGTAGAAATCTTATTATAACAGTGTG
The DNA here is from genome assembly GCF_031927985.1 of Enterococcus dongliensis. Classification (NCBI taxonomy): domain Bacteria; kingdom Bacillati; phylum Bacillota; class Bacilli; order Lactobacillales; family Enterococcaceae; genus Enterococcus; species Enterococcus dongliensis. Next base: position 91,470 of record NZ_JARPZC010000009.1, on the reverse strand, counting down.
CAATCGAAGTTGGAACATGATATAATTAGCACAAGGAGGCGGTATCATGTTTGAAGTTATCGATGCGCATGAAAGAAAAGGGAATGGGTTTGACGATTTAACAGGAAAACGTTTTGGTAAATTGACTGTAATAGGTTTATCTGCTAAAAAAGTAGGCAGAAAATCTTATTGGGTATGTCAATGCGATTGCGGAAATAAACATCTCGTTCGAAGCGATTCTTTAAAATGCGGAAATGTCCAGTCGTGTGGATGCTTAAAAGTGGAACAAGACATTCTGAATTTAAGACGTACTGCCCACGGAGATACGGTCGGAGGAGAGAATCGCCTTCACATGACATGGCAAGGAATGAAGCAAAGAACGACAAACCCAAACAACTCAAGTTTCAAGCGCTATGGTGGTAGAGGAATCACAGTATGCGATGATTGGTTAGACTACGAAAAGTTTAAATCATGGGCTTTATCTCACGGATACAACGATTCGTTAACTATTGAAAGAGTTGATGTGAATGGTATGTATTGTCCAGAAAATTGCATATGGATTTCTGCTAAAGAGCAAGCGACTAACCGAAGAAGCACTGTTTGGATCGAATGGAATGGAGAGGTAAAAAATATAAAACAGTGGTCGGATGTTCTAGGAATTAATTACGGAACACTACATTCCAGATATTACAGAAGCGATATGCGTCCACCCGAACTATTTGAACCTGTTAAAAGTAAGAAAATACCGAGGTAATCAGCAAAACTAAAAAATTGCTGGCACCGTAGAGCATAGGAATTGAACCTATGCTTTTTTATTACACAAAAAGCATAGAATACAATATTCCCACGAGTGGTCGACAACCATTTTTGATATGGTTGAAAATATATGCCGAGCTTACTGGTGACAGTAAGAAGCAGAGGATAAAAAGCCTTTGCGATAACAAAAAAATGTATCTTGAATACGGGACACGTTTCATGGCGTCGCAACCATTTATGGCGCCTGCTTATAGGTTGCAAAAGAAAAAATTCAAGTCTGACTTAGAAAGGTTGATGAAATGATTAAAACACGTGATCAATCAATCTTTGATGAGATGTTCAAACGTTCGTTAGCATTGAAATTTTCGACATATGACTATAAACCGCTTGATGACGTACCATATCCCTTCGTTGAATTTGAAGATACGCAAACGATCCACGAAGCGAATAAGACGGATATCAAAGGAACGGTTAACTTAACAATTTCAGTGTGGGGATTACAAAAGAAACGAAAGCAGGTGTCTGACATGGGATCTGCTCTTTTTAATGAAGCACTAAAAATAGTAGCAACAGACGGTTATTCGTGGTCGTTAAATGTTCAAGCAAGTGATATCCGCTTAATGGATGACACGACGACGAACACGCCACTAAAACGAGCGATACTTTCGCTTGAATTTAGAATTTTATAGGAGGAATACAAATGGCATTAAAAAAAGGTATTGATGTTATTTTGCTGTATCGCGAATTAGCAAAACAAGCAGAAGAATCAGCAAAAGTCGTTACGTATCAAACAGAACACACTTTCGGAATGTCACGTAATACAGACTCGACTGAAACCAAAGATGGCACTGCACAAACTGTAGGGGCAATTGAGTATGATTTCAGCTCTACTGCTTTATATGAACGTGGCAGCGAAACTCTCAAAATGCTTTACGATGCATTTATGAACAACAAGTTGGTGGAAACGTGGATCATCGACAAACTCGAACCAGAAGAAGGCGATACAGGTAAATTTGCAGCCAAATATATGCAAGTGTATATCTCAAACTATGTAGAAACGGCTTCTGCTGAAGATAATGTTGAAGTTTCTTTGGAATATGCCGTGCAAATGATTCATCAGGACGGCTATGCAACACTAACAACCGAACAACAAAATGCAGTTCAATACGCGTTTACAGACACAACAGCACAAACACCAGTACCACCAGAAGGCTAAGCACTCTTAATTGAGTGCTTTTTATTTTTAGGAGGAAAAATTAATGGAACAGACGATTAATGGAAAAGATTACAAATTTATTTTTGGTTTTGGATTCATTCAAGAGTTAAACCGTCGCTATTCTGTAACGGAGCAAGGCATGACGGTGAAAATGGGCTTGGATAATGTTTTGCTTAACTTTTTTAATAAGGACGTAGAAACATTAATTGAAATTTTGAAAGTAGCAAATTTAACCGAATCGCCTAAGGTAAGTGTGAATGATCTAGCGAGTTTAGTTGAAGAAATTGGTAGCGAAAAACTTTTCGACATCGTGCTAGAAGAGTTAAAAAAGTCGGAATTTACCAAATCGAAAACAGGGAAACTGTTGGAAACAATGAAAGAAGTTCAATAGATTCAAATGGTTTTTATCACGATGTGCAGCTTAATTGCATACGGTATTTAGGAATCACTGACTTTCTAGCCATTGATCGCATGACGCTGCCTGAGTATGAGCTAAGGCTTACCGCTTATCAGCTTAAACGGCTTGATGAACAGGAGTTGATTCATCAGCAAGCATGGGCTAATTGGCAAGTACAAGCAACTGAACAGCGTGGTAAGAAATCTGTTCCGGTATTTAACTCCTTTAAGAAATTTTTCGATAAAGAGAAATACGAAAAAGAAATTTTAGGAGTAAAAGACGAAGCTCCTAAATTTGTGAACTCTTGAGGAAAGGAGGAAAATATGGAAAGTTATTCGGTTGAAGCGATTCTTTCGGCTACGGACAAAAATTTTACTTCTACGATGAAAAGCGCCGATAAAACCATGAGTAGTTTAGATTCTAATTCAAAAAAGACACGCACATCAATCCTTGATATAGCAAAGGGGATGGGCGTTTTTAGCGTTATTCAAGGCGGTATTAACCTTGCTAAAAATGCAGTGGTTGGTCTAGGCGCTGAATTATCTGCTAGTTCCGCTACTTGGAAAACATTTACTGGCAATATGGAAAATCTAGGTAAGTCAAAAAGTGAAATTGCTAGCGTTAAGAAAGAATTGCAAGACTTTGCAACTCAGACGATTTACTCTGCTTCTGATATGGCAACTACATACAGCCAGTTAGAAGCAGTTGGCATTAAGTCTTCTAACAAGCTAGTAAAAGGTTTTGGTGGACTAGCAGCTGCAGCTGAAAACCCTAAACAAGCTATGAAGACGTTGAGTCAACAAGCTACGCAAATGGCAGCTAAACCTACAGTCCAGTGGATGGACTTCAAGTTGATGTTAGAACAAACGCCAGCCGGAATGGCGGCTGTGGCAAAAACAATGGGTATGACCACATCAGAATTGGTTAAGAATGTACAGGATGGCACTGTCAAAACACAAGAGTTTTTCGACGCTGTTACTAAAACAGGAACAAATGACACGTTTGGCAAGATGGCAACCGAATATAAAACGGTTGGGCAAGCAGTAGATGGATTAAAAGAAACGTTAGTGACTAAGTTACAACCAGCTTTTGACAAAGTTTCTGGTGTTGGTATTAAAGCTGTGGAAGGAATCATCGGAAAACTAGAAAAATTTAATTTTGATAAGTTTGTTTCTACGATTTCGGCTGGAGCTACGAAGGTTATTGACTATTTCAAGAAAATTTGGGAATCATTAAAAAAAGGACTTGAAGGTTTTGACACGACTGGATTTAAAAAGATATTTGATACGGTCGTAAGCATTGCTAAGGTAGCGTTTGGAGTTATTCTAGCAATCTTACCTACTGTAGTTGAGTGGATCGGGAAATTAGCGACGTTTTTCAGTAAAGTAGTAACTGCTATTCAACCGTTCCTTCCGATTTTGTTACCTATCATCGGTGCATGGGCCGCCTTTATGATTCAACTCAAAGGAATTAGCGCAGTCATTTTAATGTTTAAAAACTTAGCTACTGCGATCAAAGGCATAATGACAACATTTAAGATTTTGACTGCTATCATGGCAGCTAATCCATTTGTTTTGATTGTTGGTGCTATCGTTGGGTTAGTTGCAGCGTTCGTTTATTTGTGGAAAACAAACGAGAAGTTTAGAGATTTCTGGATTGACGTATGGGAAATGATTAAAAAAGCAGTAGGCGTAGCAGTTGATTGGATTACAGCTAAGTGGGGGAAATTAACCTCATGGTTTAGCAAAACGTGGGATTCGATTAAAAAAGGTGCTGATAATGCATTCACTGGAATAAAAAGTGCGCCTGGCAAAGCGGCGGACCAAATTAAAAGTAAATGGTCTGACATGAAAGGCTTCTTTTCTAATATTTGGTCAGGTGTAAAAGAAAACGCATCTTCTACATGGGGGTCAATCATCGAAACCGTATCGCCTTATGTTTCTGCTATCACCGAGGTTTTTCAACCTATGATTACCTTTTTCTCTAATCTGTGGACGCAAATCGGTACCATAGCAGGTGCGGCATGGGAAGTCATTAAAACGATCGTCATGGGTCCGGTGCTATTGCTAACTGATCTCATTACTGGTGATTTCACTCAATTAAAAGAGGATGCAGCAATGCTGTGGCAGACATTATCTGATAATGTGTCAACGATTGTGACTACATTTGTATCAATCGTTTCAGGCTATTACACAGCGTTTAAAGACACTGTGGTAAATATCTGGAACACTTTAGTTTCAACTATCAAGAGCACATGGAGTAGTTTTACTGGCTGGTTATCACAAACGACCGACAATATAGTAACTAGCGTTAAACAAGGTTGGAACAATTTAAAACAAGGAACAATTGATTCTTTCAATTCAGCGGTACAAGCTGGAAAAAACGCTTGGCAGTCATTTAAAGACTGGATGAAAAACACTGTTGATAATATTGTTCAAGGCGCTGTAAATGGTTGGAATAACTTAAAACAATGGACGATAAACACGTTCAATAATATTGTTGCAGGTGCCCAACAAGCTTGGAGTAATTTTAAGCAAGGTATCATGGATTTAGTAAACTCTGCTCGTAATACCTTTGACCAACTACGAAATATAAACTTGCTTGATATTGGTAGAGCAATTATGGATGGATTCTTCAACGGATTAAAATCTGCTTGGGGTAAAGTCAAAAATTTTGTTAGTGGGATTGGTGATTGGATTCGCGAACATAAAGGCCCAATGCGTGTTGATAAAAAATTATTAATGCCCGCTGGTAATGCGATCATGGACGGATTAAATGCAGGATTGAATAATGGTTTTGGTGCCGTGCAAAGCAATGTTTCGTCAATGGCAGATCGTTTGACCACGAACTTTGATATTGGTGGAAAAATGGCACAAATGAACGGTAGTATTGATGGTGTTGTTCAACATGAAGTTAGTTACGGATCACATAACAAACCCGCGGTATTCAATGTAAATATTGGCAATCAAAACTTTAAAGCCTTCGTGGATGATATCTCACAAGCGCAAGGACAAGAACGAGATATAAACTTATCGTTTTAGAAGGAGGATGACACGTGGAAGAATGGAATAACCAAATGTACCACTTTAGAGACACAATAGCATTTTCAGAGTATGAATCGTGGATCCCTTCTTCAGCGATGATATATGATAATTGTCTGTTCGAACAGGAGATTGACGGTTACCAGACGCTGTACGTGGAAGGTCGAGAAATGCTGTCATTAGAATTTGAAACAGAGAAAATGACAGTCGGAGAGTTCGTATTGACTCAACGATTGCCTGCTCGAACTCTCACGGTTCACTATAAACTAGAAGATCGTAATCCTGAATCATTTCAATGGAAGTTCAATCAATTGATGAAACTGTTATATCGTACAAACGATGTAAAAATCCAGTTTAATGATCAGCGCGATTTAACCTACTTTGGACGTTACGAGAGTGCAGGAAGTGTGGACGGGAAATCTAATAGCATCATTTCTAGTTTTACGATCAAATGTGCTGATCCACGTAAATATACAAGAGAGTTTTCAATTACGAGAGAAGTCAAATCCGACTTACCTTATGGTGCGATTCCAACATCAATCATTTTTGAAGCAACGCAAGATAAAAACGTCCGTATCACGAATGGAAGAGAAACAATTTCTATTACTAACTCAGCTATTAAAACAGGTGATAAAGTGGAGATTTTAATCAAGCAAGGTAAAATTCTTGTAAATGGAGAAAATAAAACACGTATTTTAGATCTTACGAGTGACTTTAAAAACTTTATCATTAAACAAAACGACATAGTCAAATGTGACAACGGCATTCCTGAAATTAGATATAGAGGGGTGTGGTTATAATGTCTGAGAGTGTTTATTTTTTTGATTCAGATCAAAAACTTATCAAAATTGTTGATGAATCTAGTCTGTTTTCAGTTACGCAAGAGAAAGAAATCACTTCTAACAAAGAAGAGTTAATCAATGACAAGCTTTCCGTGAGCACTGTATTTGATAATGAAATTAAAGAAGCTAACTACATGGCGGTTCGAGAAGACGAATCGTCTTTTTCTATGTATCGAATTGTTGGTGCAGCTGATCCGGGAACGATGTTGATATTCACTGGGATCAACTTTGGGCCGGATGAACTGGACGCATATATTATCAACGATATTCGACCTGCAAATGAGTTTTTTCAAAAAACTATACAGAGAGTTATGGACTTTACTTTAGGAGAATGGAGAATTGGTCATTTAGATTCAACACTACCAGCAGTTTCTATGACGTTCTATTACTGTAGTATCCGCGAAGCTTTAAAAAATCTGCAGACGTTAGGGTGCGAGATCGTTTTTAAGTGCAATCTAAGTGGAGAAGGTATCACAGATAAATGGGTAGAAGTTTACAAACAGATTGGCGAATACAGTAATGAACGTTATGAGTATGGAGACAAGGCTCTAACGATTGAAAAAGAAGTGGATAGAAGTAACATCTATACTTCTCTGATTGGTCGTGGCCGTGGCGAAGAGGTTGGAGATGGTTACGGTCGTCGAATTGAATTTAATCAAGTGTATTGGTCAAAATCGAAAGGCGACCCGTTAAATAAACCGACAGGTCAAATCAATTTGGAAATTCCAGAAATGACAGCCAAATACGGTATTCCAACCAAAAACGGAAAACGTCGCAAGCGTGAAAAAGTCGTTATTTTTGAAGACTGCGAGGAACCGACTGAATTGATTCAGCTTACGTATCAGGAGCTAGTAAATTGTTCAAGACCACTCGTTCAATTCAAGTCGACTATTTTTGGTTCTGACAAGTTAGGAAATATTGTTCGTATTCATCGTGATGATCGCGGCTATCATTACGAGACTAGAATTTTCAGTGTGAAAATTGATCGCTTAACAGGAAAAGTAGAAACTGGCTTAGGCGATAATTTGAATACTTCATCGACTCGACAAGCTTCAAATACTCAAAATGCTATACAGACTTTAGATGATAAAAAGATGACCTTTTATGAATCCACTGAGGTTTCTAAATGGCAGAGTGATATTATCCGTGGGGCAAAGGGGGGTTCCATCATTATGATGAACCCTTGGGATACTGGTAAAGGAACTTCAAGGCAACCATACCAAATGGTTTGGATGAATGGTGATTCCATAGATGCTTCTAATCATTTTTTAGTTGCCAACTCTGAAGGTATAGGCTTTATTGATGGGAAATTCAACGAAGCAAATTTTAAAACGGCATGGACCATTGATGGTAATTTCAATGCTAATTATATCCAGTCTGGACGTATTAGGGCTGATATTTTTGAAACTTCATTTAATGCTGTTGGCGACCAGTTAAAACTTATTGCAGGTGCTTTACAAGCTGTCAATAACAATAAAAAAATCATGGAACTAACTAAAAAAGGTATGCAGTTTTGGAGCGGAAATGGGGAAATCGGAACAATTGGTACGACAGATTCAGCCGGCAATCCGTTTCCTGAAATGGTTACTTCAACACCAATTGAAAACAATTCATTAGTAATCAGAAGTAATGAAAAAAAGTTTATTATTATTTCTCCTGGTGAAAAAAAAGGATTTGTGATGTTAGACGGAGCGCCTACTGCTCATTTTGGAGATATGAATATTCAAGGAAAAATGCAAATCTTTAAAGATGTTGACATCAAAGGGAAGCTCACGCTTAGCGGCCGCGAAGTATTTCCTGGCCAAGGTGGCGGATCCAGTGGTTCGACTGGCGGACAAGGAAATGGTTGGAATGGTCAATATCCGCCAGAAGTGCAAACAGATGCAGAAAAATTCGCGTGGCAATCTTGGGTTACTTTGCTAAGTTTAGGCTATTCAAAAGCCGCAGCTGCAGGTATTTTAGGTAATATCAATGGTGAAGCTGGGCCTAGTATGAATCCTGATATTGATCAAATCGGCGGTCCCGCATACGGTGCTATTCAGTTTGATGGTTCTGCGTATCCTCTCGTACCACCAGCAACATCAAACGGACGTGTATATGTTCAAAATTTGATGAAAGCCGCTGGAATTACAGAAGACTATCGTCAAATGGCGCCACAAATGAAACTTGTCAATTGGGCTAATTCAAATGGTCAATGGATAGGCAAGGTTGAGCCACTTACTGTTGCTGGTTTTAAAGCAATGACAGATCCTGCTCAAGCTGCGTATGCGTTCGAAAACAATTTCGAACGTCCGGCAAGTGCCCATCCAGATCGACAGGGATTTGCGGTTACATGGTACAACAAATTTAAGGATTTGCAGATTCCACAGGCGAATGGCGATATTGTTTCTGTAGCTAAAAGTTTGTTAGGATACTTTACTTATCAACTTATTCATGGTGAGAGCTATATCGGTTCTGTAGCAAACCCAGACCGGAACGGAATTACCGATTGCTCCGGATATGTTTGGCTAGTTTTAGCAAAAGCCGGCTACCGAGTTCCTGGGAATATGCAATGGTACACCGGAAGTATGACAAGCGATGCTCGCGGTACACATAATTGGTTTCAAGAGATTGCACCAGAGCAATCAAGAGCTGGTGATGTTGTAATCTACAATGTTGGTGGCGGAGCTGGTGCAAATGGACACACAGCTATTCTTTTAGAAACATATCGTGGCAACGAAACACAGATTATTCAAATGGGTGGGGATGGTCGATATAGCGGTGTTAACACATCAACGATTGGTTACTCATTTGGATCATTATTAGGTGGCGATCGTTGCATTGCTAGAGCATTAAAGTAGGAGGTAAGCAATGGCTATTTATGAAAAAGGATTAAATCATCTAAAAAGCAGATTAAATCAGCCAATAGGTAATTATCAATGTTATGCGGTTGCTGCTGAATTTTCCGGCATCATGTGTGGCCCCGATTTAGGAGCTGGCACTTATTTTGATCAGCTCGATCCAGTCGATGATGAGTTGATTTATTCGGCGTCAGATATCGGAATAGCCTATAAATGGGAAGAATTTGGCTGGACAGTACTCATGAATCCGCAGTATGAAGGCCTGAAAGTAGGCTCTATCCTCTGCTATGAACGTAATGTAAAGATAAGTGACGATTTCATTACCCATGAAGAATATGGCCATTGCGGTGTAATCAGGAGTCTAGAAAATGACAAGATTCAAACGTATGAACAAAAAGGCGAGAAAGGCGAAGTAGTCGCTGAGTATGATCGGGATTTTTTTGGAAGCGACACGATTGCTTCTGTGATTATTCCGCCTGATTTTAGCGGGACACCAACAGATTTTATCCACGGCCAAGCGCCAATAGATGAATAGGAGATGATGATTAGTGGCTAAATGGAACCTGCAATTAAGCACAACAGAACCGAACAATGATGTCGGTCTGATTAAAATACGACAAGCCGATGAAGAAACACAGACATTAGCCGTTGAAATTACAGAAAATGGTCTGCCAAAGATATATGAAGGATTTCAAGTTTTCTTCTGTGCAAAGCTAGGACAATCTGAAGGACTAGGGATTGTTGAACAAAAATTAAAGCCGGAAGAAATGACTAGCCCAGAATCAGGGAAACTTGAGTACACAATGCGCAATGAGGACTGGCAGCAGATTGGCCGCCAAACAGCATATTTTAGTTTTCGGAAAATGAAAGATGAACACGATTTTATTGAACAATTTACTACACGTGATTTTACATTTGATGTTATTAAAAGTATTTATTCTGACGGTCTAAAGGAAGTAAAAAAAGATGGGAGTACGTATGTGTGGACAATCGAAGATTTAATTCGATTATTTAACGAGTACATGGCGAGCGGAAAGAGCGATTGGGAAGAATTCGTTGAACAGAATAGAGAAATTTTGGAGTCTGTTGACCCTGGAGGCAAAATTCTTGGCGAGATTATCTTAGCGCGCGGTGGGGCGCAGACGCTTGGGGAGAGGTTGGATAGTGAGAAGGCTGAGGTTAGTGCGCGGTTGCAACAAACCGAGAGCCAATTCAGATTAAAAGAAGAGGATGAATCCGCTGAATTGGGAGCGGAATTAACAAGTGGGTCGGGATGGATTTCACAAGGTTGGACAGGCGACTATCCAAGTGGATTTAAACACGTAGTTGGACAAACTACTCCGCTAATCTACCCATTGGGCGCAACAGCAGGAAAGTTATATCAAATAAACTTAACCGTTGATGATACAGACCTTATGAACAGTGGATTTAAGTTCTTCGTAACTATTGGAGATTCAGAACCTTTCGAGATGTATAAAGGTGTCGGAGGGACTATTGAGTATTCAAGGGGAATTAAAGCTGTTAATGATGGTGATTTGAAGATTACTCCTACTTCGGATTTTACAGGAGTAATTAAAAACATTTCAGTTAAAGAAATCGTAGGAATGATAGAGCCTACAACCGTAGTTCAAGACTCCCTCGGCAGAAATGTTTACGAAGAACGTCCTACGAAAGCAGACTTAAATAATATATTCGAAGGTAAAAACGTAGGTCAAAATAACACAAATGGTGATGAAAATACAATCGTCGGACATAACGCTATGAGTGAGAACCTTAGTGGTTTCTGGAATAGCGCACTAGGTTTTGAAGCCATGCAAAAGAATATTAACGGTTCTCGTAATATAGCAATTGGTCGATGGTCTTTGCGTGAGTTGATAAGTGGACACCGCAACATAGCAGTCGGAACGTTTGCATTACACCGCGTAACGACAGGGTTTAATAACATCGGTATTGGATCGGATTCTGGTTGGAATACGACAACTGGTGAAGCTAACATTGCGATAGGGACTGTTTCACTCGATAAAAATACGACAGGTAGTTTTAACATTGCGATTGGATATAACGCACTTAGTAATAACTTAACTAATAGCTTTAACGTAGCTATTGGACACCACGCTTTAAGATTAAACACTACTAATAATAACACCGCCATCGGAGCGTTTGCTTTATCTGAAACTGTAGGTAGTGGCGGTCAAACCGCAATAGGTTATCAGGCATTGAAGGTATCTACTGGCACAAATAACACAGCAGTTGGACAGCAGGTTGCTTTAAACCTAAAAGGCGGGAACGATAATACAGTCGTTGGAAGAGTTGGTTTACTAGGGTTAGTTGCTGGTTCAAGCAATACGGTAATAGGTTCTAATGGCGCAAGGTACATGACCGAAGGGAACCGAAACACTTTAATCGGAAATGAAGTCGGTCATACTCTCACGTCTGGTGATGATAACATATTAATCGGTAATAGAGTAACAACGCCTACGGCAGAAACTAACAATTATTTGAATATAGGTAACTTAATTTATGGGGATTTAGCTACTAATAAAATAGGGATTGGGTTAGATAATCCACTTGCTAGATTGCACTTAGGCGCAGGTACAACATCAGTTCCTCCGATAAGGATAAATGGTGGTGTGCTACTATCTACTCCGATGAATGGGGCAATTGAATCAGACGGAAGTTACTTATACTTTACAAATAGCGCAGGAAATCGATTGAGAATTGTTGCGGAAAACGTAGCTTAAAAATCGAGGATCTTTTAATTCGCAAAAATTAGGAGGAAGAAAAATGAATTATCATTTAACAGACGAAGAAATGAATTATATTTTGAATTTATTAGCGGAGAGGCCTTACAAGGAATCGGCGCTGTTAGTCGAAAATATCAAAATGCAGTATGCGAATCAAATCGCAGAATTTGATAAAAAGTCAGCGGAAAAAGAATTATAAGAGTTATACGAAATAGAGTAGCGCTTTTGCGTTGCTCTTTTTTAATGGAGATGATGGAATTTGTTAAATGTAGGAGAGTTAGCAACATGGGCTGGTTGGTTTGCGACGATTGCCGGATTAATTCTTTTGGTGATTCGACCAATTTTGACGAGTTTCACTAAAATATCGGACAATCTAACGAAGATGGCACACAGCTTAGACTTAATCAATCGTGATTTAGAGATGAGTAAATCTGATCGTGTATCTATCCACAATGAGCTGAAGAATCATGATGAGCGTTTAGATCGTCACAACGAGCGATTAATTGAACACACTGAACAGATTAAAACATTGTTTAAAGAAAGTGGGGTAAAACAATGAAACTAAGCAACAAACAGTACGACTTTATCAAGCGATTTTTGACGATTGGAGTACCAGGAATTACCGCTTGTATCGTTACTTTAGGCGGACTGTACGGCTTTGACACGAAGATTATTGTGGGGACGATTACGGCGCTTGCTACGTTGTCAGGGGTACTTTTAAACGTAGTTAGTAATAATTATAGTTCTGATGATAGTGTAGACAAACACGATCAAGAGAATAATATTCAGTAAGGAGGAAATTAAATGGTACTAAATGGAATCGATATTGCCAGTTGGCAATCAGGAATCAACGTAGGTGCAAATGGAGTAGCTGCCGACTTTGTTATCATTAAAGCTACTGGCGGAACCGGGTATGTGAACCCTGATTGCGACCGAGCTTTTCAACAAGCGATCAAAAGTGGTAAAAAAGTTGCGGTATATCATTATGCGCATGAATTAGGTTTTCAAGGTACTGCACAACAAGAAGCAGAATTTTTCTTAAAAAATGTTCAGGGTTACATTGGAAAAGCTATTCTAGTCCTAGATTGGGAATCTGACAATAAAGGTGATGTCGCATGGGCGAAAGCTTGGTTAGATCATGTGCAAAGTAAGACGGGCGTTAAGCCGCTGTTTTACACCTACACAGCTGTTTTAAATAGTTACAACTTTAGTAGTATTGCTAACGCAGATTATGGGTTGTGGGTAGCGAATTATGGTTCTGATGCACCACAAGGATATTCGCAACCAAAACCGCCGGCTTCTCCTTACTGGAAATCGACAGTGATTTATCAGTACACATCTAATGGCAGATTGAATGGTTGGAATGGCCGATTAGATTTAAACGTGTTTTATGGTGATAAGAAAACTTGGGACGCATACGCAGGAATCAAATCTAGTAGTACGCCAACTCCAAGCGTACCCACGCCGTCTAAACCAACGCCAGCTCCCACACCGCAAGCCAAGAAAAACGGGATTGCTATTGACAACGTATCAAAAGACCAAGCAACGAAGATAGTCCAACGTGTTCAGACTAATTATGCGTGGACGCTATTAAGAGACAAAGTGAAAGCTGTATTGCAGCCAAACAAAGTGTACACAGGAGTAATTAAAACGGGTACAACAGCTCGCTTAAACGTTTCTTTAGCACGAGTGAAACAAGAGCTGTCAAGCTACCAAAAGGGCTATATTCAATCAAATATAGCTATTGTTGACGGTGACAAACCTACTAGCCGTATCGAGGTTCGAAATTTGAACGAGAAACAAGCGAAGTGGTTCGATGACCACATGCGGAAAATGTTGAAAGATATCTTGCTAGATGGACAAACCTACGCTGAGAAAAACAGCTATGGTACTTATGACGTTCGTGTGAAAGGTGAAGGATTCAATGATCATGACGCACCAATTGTATTGAAGCAAATTCGAGATATGGGTAAAGCGAAAGATTTGAAAATTGACCCTACCCACATTAAAGGATTTAAATATTAAAAAATGCCCTCTACTTTTTAGCAGGGGGCTTTGTTTTTATTTATACTTCGCGTTAGACTTGGCAAACGCATAATACATAGAAATTCTAAACTCATCAATGTCAGCCTTTCCTAAGTAGGCAGCAATAAAATCAAGATTCATTTTTTTCCTTCAGCACTTCTTTTGCTAAGTTAATAATATCATGTAATTGATCTTTATTAGCGTGAAGTCGAATAAAACTTTTTGCTGCAGAAAAACTCTTTAGATTACGTCTGCGAATCTTAGCAGTTTCGCTAAGACTCGCTTCATAATCACGTTGATTTTTTGCGTTATAATTTCCAGCCATTATTTAGTTCCTTTCTCATTTTTCAAGACATATTTTTTTCCATATCCAGTAGCGCCAAAGTTCGTTTCAACTTGTTTCAATTGTTCTTTACCATATTTTGCGATCAACGCCTTGTCATAAACTCTGCTTGCAGCTTTTAGGTTCATGTCAGTTCCAAGAACTTCATTTACTCCGTAACGTCCTGCCTCAACAATCGCATCTACTGAAAACTCTTTGTCTGTGTAATCTCCAATTTCATTATCAAATACGTTTACTTTCATCATATTAATCTTCCTTTCTTGTTCTTTTCTATACTTTTATTATAGTACATGTACTATAAATAAGCAAGTGTTAAATACGACTTATTTGAACTTTTTTTCAAAAAATACCTTCTCAAGAAGAGAAGGTATGTGGATTGATTATAAATTTAGCAATTCTTTTTTCTTTGTATCCATTAGTCCTAGTCAGTTGTGGAGGTCTTTTTTCTATTTAACTTTTATTTGCTGTCCCGGCTCAAAGTAATAGCTATCTGCATTCATTCCATTTGAATCGAATAGTTCATCGACAGTTATACCATATCGCTCCGCAACTTGCTGTGGACTTTCACCTGCTTGAACTGTTCCATATTGAGTATCTGTGTTTGAGGTATCGTTTTGTTGGATAGTTTGTTCTTGCTGGGTTTGGGACTGTTGTTGAGCAGCTTGCTCTTGCTGAGTTTGTTGTTGTTCTTGACTATCAGCTGTAAAATTATTTATGTTTTCATTTTGCGCATCTTGAGAACTAGAAGAACTTGTATCGAAACTTACGGGTGTTAAGGTCAGATCAGCATTATCTACATACTTATCGACGACTTCTTTTGGCAAATCCCCATTGAACTGCATTAACACTAATTTATCCTCATTCGCAGCAGTATAGGAAAAGGTCATAGATGATTCTTTACCAAGATCATCATAATACTTTTTGGTATCGTTCAAATCATCTATAGTTTTAAATGAGAAAATACGTGCATTCTGATATTCGCCATCAGATCCCATTTGTACATCAAAAATCATTCCGTTTTTTGCTTTTAATGGTCCTAATCCGTAATCAGCTTTTGTCATTTTTCTAGGGTCATTGACTTCTAGACCATCTTTTTTGAACTGTTCAATTATTTTTGATAAATTTACTGTTTTTCTTTCTTCAGAAGATGAGCTAGTACTAGTAGTAGAAGAATCTTTTGTGCTAGCTTTCTTTGAATAAGGGATCAGCACTAATTTTTGAGCATCCTTTTCATCAGGAGTCAAAACGATGTTCTCCCCATCTTTTTTTATAGCATAATCATTATCCAACTTTAAATCTTCTTCGATTAAATGGATAGTTTTTCCTTTTAATTCATATTCCACTTTATATTTGATATTTTCCGCGATTTGTTTTCCAAGATCTTCACCCATTTTTTCCCATTCATTGGTCGCTTCACTTTTCATAGAAGACATATCTGGAGTCCATGTCATTATATGATCGCTAAATGATACCCTAAAATTTATCTCTTCCTCATTTTCTTTCATATCCATTTGCCAATCACGTGCCTTTAAATCTTCCGTGGTTACTTTGTTTCCACACGCGGTCAAAAATAGAGAAAGAATCACTAATGATAAAACCCCAACCATCTTTTTCAAAATATAACCCTCTTTCATTAGATAGTATGCTTTCAAGAATATTGTATCATGAGCGCTAAAACTTTGTGCCAATTTTTGTGCCAAAAATTTTTTTAACGAATATCAACCAATAGTATATAATAGTAAAATGACGGTAGAAACGGAATTAAGAAATACTCAATTTTCAACGTATTTGAAGCGCGGTTGCCTGCAGCTGGCACTACGATAAAGCCGTCTTATCAAGGACTATTCTTTGATGATGACGGCTTTTTCTTATATGCTCTAAAGGTGTAGTCAAAAACTATGAGATTATTTTTGAGGGAGAAAAATGAAGAAAGTTTATCTGTTTCATTTAAGCGTATTGATCTATATACTATTTATGCATGTCACTCAAGAAACATTTTCTTTTATGGGATTGAATGTCTTTTTGGCGTGGCTGCCGTTTATTTTTGCTCAGCTTTTTTTAGATTTGGAAAACAAGGGACGCTGGCTCTTCATGCCATTGTGGCTATTATTTTTTCCAAATACGCCTTATTTATTAACAGATCTGTTTCATTTAGCTAGTTTACAGATCTACCAGGCTGGCGGGCATTTTTTGAATACTACCAGTGATTGGTGGGCCTATCTAACGTTGCTTTTGCCGGTGTTGGTCATGGTTTTTAGCGGGATGGCTCAAGTATTCAATTTATTTTCAGCAATCAAATTATCACGAGGCCAAAAAATAGGAAGTTTTGTCATTCTTTCTCTTTTATCTAGCATCGCGATTTACCTTGGACGTTTCGCCAGAATCCATTCAATTGAATTGCTGGTCCATCCAGTAACTGTTTTGAAATTATTGCTAGGTGATTGGCCTGTTGAGAAAATTCAATTTGTTTTGATATTCAGTATTTTACAGTTAGGAATCTGGGGATTAATCTATTTTTTACAACGAGGCAGTCAAGAAGAATAAAGATTTTGCAAAGTCAGCGGAGTCGGCTTTTCTTTGAGCAAAGAAGCGTCTATAATAATACGAGTATACTGGTGGAAAAGAGATGAACGATGGATAAACTAAGAAATAATAATGACAGCCGGATTGATTACGGCGTTATTTTACCTGTTTTTATATTATGTTTGATAGGATTGCTTTCCTTGTATGTCGCATTGACTCAAGATCCAAGAAATCCGAATGTTTTTCGAGGATTGGCGATGCAATCGATTTGGTATTTAGTCGGAGCGTTAGCAGTTGTCATTATCATCCATTTGGATGCGAAGCTTTTGTGGCGCTTGACGCCATTTTTATATGTGATCGGTTTAGCCGTCATGTTGGCTTTATTGAAATTTTATGATCCGACTTTAGCCGCTTCAACCGGTTCAAAAAACTGGTTTAAAATTGGGACATTGACTTTTCAACCTTCTGAGTTAATGAAGATTGCTTATATTTTAATGATGGCTCTAATTATTACCAAACATAATGTGACCAATAAATTGCATAGTTTAAAAACCGATGCACAGCTGATTGGGAAATTATTATTGGTCACATTACCAGTTTCAGGTCTTGTATTGGCACAAAAAGATTTTGGGACCATGTTAGTCTTTTTGGCTATTTTTGCGGGTATGTTTTTAATGTCAGGAATCTCTTGGTTGATTTTGGTTCCGGCAATGGCATTAGCAGTCATTCTGGGTGGAACGTTAATCTTTTTAGTTACGACAGATGCCGGCCGAGAATTATTGACACATATCGGTTTTAAGAATTATCAATTTGCACGGATTGATTCATGGTTAGAGCCTTTTCACGATCCTCAAGGAAAAAGTTTCCAATTAGCGCATGCGCTAATGGCAATCGGTTCTGGCGGAATGCTGGGGACGGGGTATAATGTCAGTAATGTGTATGTGCCTGTCCGAGAGTCTGATATGATCTTTACTGTTATCGGTGAGAACTTTGGTTTTGTTGGCGGCGCTTTTGTGATTTTGCTTTATTTTATATTGATTTATCGCATGATTCGTTTGTGTTTTGATATGAATAACGAATTTTATGCGTATATCGCTTCAGGAATTGTAATGATGATGCTGTTTCATGTTTTCGAAAATATCGGTGCCAATATCGGCTTGCTGCCGCTGACCGGGATTCCGTTACCTTTTATCAGTCAAGGGGGTTCATCGATCTTAGGAAATATGATCGGGATCGGTTTGATTTTATCCATGCGTTATCAAAGCGCAAATAAGCAACCTGTAAGGAGGACGCGTCGTGGTTAAATTTTATTGGTATCCTAAATGTTCTACTTGTCGTAAAGCCAAGGCTTGGTTAGATCAAGCCGATGTGGATTATGAGACCATCGATTTGGTTCAAGCGACCCCTTCAGCCGCTGCATTTGAAAAGTGGCTGACAGCTAGCGAGCTGCCTATCCGAAAATTTTTTAACACAAGCGGGATGAGATATCGTGAATTAGGGTTAAAAGATAAAGTAGCAGATTTATCGATAAAAGAAGCTAGTGAATTGTTAGCAAGTGACGGGATGCTAGTAAAGCGCCCATTACTGATTAAAGAGGATCAATTTTTATTAAATGGATTTAAAGAAACTATCTATGAAGGAGTGTTTAACAAATGAGTTACTTGAAAAAGCATGAAGGTCTATGGATTTTACACAATGACAAGGATTATTGTATAGGATTGACTGCAGAACAAGCTGAAGCGCTGGGTGAAATGACATTTATCTCATTGCCTAAAATTGGACAAGCAGTCAAGGCTGGTGAACCCTTACTAGAGATTGAAGCAGAAAAAGCAGTACAAGAATTTAAAAGTCCGTTAACAGGTGTCGTTTCTTCGATCAATGAAAAAGTCTCGGCTGATCCTAAAGCACTGGATACAAAAGACGAATTAGATGCTTGGATCTTATCTTTACGTGAAGTTGACGTAAACGAGTTTGAAAACTTGTAAAAAAAATCAGTTGGTGTTTGACAGGATGAAATCAGCCTGATATAATCCTTTCATACACATGAGAAAGCGATGAAAAGAAAAGTACATCTGATTAAAGTACAAAGAGAGCTCCGGTATGCTGAAAAGGAGTTATGGCAATGAGATGGAAAATGGTCTTTGAGCAGGATGGACGAAGCAATTGCCTAGTCTGTCACGGGAGTGCCCGTTATAGCGCCTCAGTATGCGGATTATGCAAGTACTGGCAGAGGTTTGTGATCGTAAGGTCAAAACGAATTTTAGGTGGTAACATGGAAGTCATAGCTTTCGTCCTAAGTGTACAGTTGTACATATTAGGGCGAGAGCTTTTTTGTATTTTCGGTTATTGAGAAAGGGAGTAAGTAAAAGATGGCGTTGATTGAGTTAAATCAAGTGGGAAAAAGTTTCGCCGGTAAAACAGGACCGATCCACGCAGTCGCTGGAATCAATTTAGCAATCGAAGAAAAGGATGTCTACGGCATCGTAGGTTATTCAGGTGCCGGTAAAAGTACATTGGTTCGACTGTTAAACGGATTAGAAACACCGACAAGCGGCCAAGTTTTAGTCAATGGTGAAGATGTCGCTAAATTACAAGGAGCGTCGTTAAGAACTTTTCGTAAAAAAGTTGGCATGATTTTCCAACATTTCAATTTATTGTGGTCACGAACAGTGATTGAAAATATTCAACTTCCGCTAGAATTAGCAGGCGTAGAAAAAAGCCAGCGTCAAAAAAGAGCAGAAGAATTATTGAGTTTAGTTGGTCTTGACGGCCGAGGTGATGCGTACCCATCGCAATTATCGGGTGGACAAAAACAACGTGTTGGCATTGCTCGTGCGTTGGCAAATGATCCAGATATTTTACTTTGTGATGAGGCCACTAGTGCATTGGATCCTCAGACAACAGAAGAAGTATTGGAATTATTAGCAGATATCAATCAAAAATTAGGGCTAACAATTGTGCTGATTACGCACGAGATGAATGTGGTCCGTAAAATCTGTAACAAGGTCGCGGTGATGGAATTAGGAAAAATCGTGGAAGAAGGTTCTGTTCGTGAAGTTTTCCGCCATCCAAAACAGGAAGTGACCAAGATCTTCGTTCATCAAGACCTTGAACCAAAAGCAGATCCATCTGCTTTGTTAGCAGAATTTATCAAAGAGAATCCAACAGGGACATTAGTGACACTACAATTTTTAGAAAACAATGCCAATGAACCAGTAGTTTCGCAAGCGATTCGTAAATTTCCAATCAATGTCAGCATCGTTTATGGAAATATTGAACGGGCACCGGGAAGTTCTTTTGGGACATTGACGGTTCAATTAACGGGTGAACCAAGAGACATCGATTTGGCAATTGATTTTATCAAGAGTCAGCAAGTTGGAGTGGAGGTGCTGCATCGTGGATAAAAGTTTCTCTGAGACGTATTTAAATTTCCAACAAGTTACGTGGGATACATTGAAAGAAGCAATTAATGATACTTTGTTTATGACGATTATTTCAATGGTGATTGTGTTTGTTTTAGGCTTGTTGCTTGGATTATTGCTTTATTCATTGGGACGCAAACACTCCAGTTCCCGCAGTGTGTTATATGGATTGGTTTCGATTTTTAGCAATATTTTCCGTTCGACCCCATTTATGATCTTGATGGTTTTGATCATTCCGTTTACCAAAACGTTAGTAGGGACGATGTTAGGTGCTAAAGCGGCAATTCCAGCACTAGTTTTATCAGCAGCACCGTTTTATGCTCGTTTAGTTGAAATCGCCTTTCGTGAAGTTGATTCCGGTGTTTTAGAAGCGGCGGATTCGATGGGAGCTAGCTATTTCCAAACGATTTATAAGGTTTTGATTCCGGAAAGTTTGCCAGCATTGATCTCAGGTTTGACCGTGACTTCTGTTTCTATGATTGGTTTTACCGCAATGGCTGGTGCAATCGGAGCAGGTGGGCTTGGAGCTTTAGCATGGCAAGAAGGTTATCAACGAGGAAATTACACAGTTACTTTAGTGGCAACAGTGATCATTTTGATCATTGTCTTCATCGTCCAAGGCATCGGAGATTTCTTGACGAAGAAAACAGATAAACGTTAGCAAAAATTATAGAATCTATTAAATTATTCAGGGGGAATTATTAATGAAAAAGAAAATTTTGGGATTTGCAGCAGCAGCGTTATTAACAATCGGATTAGCAGCTTGTGGCAATAGCGGTTCAGACTCAGCAGATAGCAGCAGTAAAGAAGAAAGCAAAACATTGGTCGTTGGTGCATCACCAACACCGCATGCAGAGATTTTAGAACACGTGAAACCATTACTTGAAAAAGAAGGCGTGAAGTTAGAGATTAAAAAATTCGATGACTACGTATTGCCAAACAAAGCGTTGGCAGATGGTGACATCGATGTCAACTACTTCCAACACAAACCATTCTTTAACAAAGCTGTAAAAGAAAATGATTATAAATTTTCTGATGTCGGCGCAGCTCACATCGAACCAATGGGTCTATACTCTAAAAAAATCAAAGATATCAAAGAATTGAAAAATGGTGCAACAATCATTACGTCAAATTCTGAATCTGACTGGGGACGTATCATCACAATCTTACAAGACGCTGATCTAGTAAAAGTTAAAGAAGGTGTTGATTTGGAAACTGCAACATTCGAAGACATCGCTGAAAACCCTAAGGAATTGAAATTTGAACATTCTATCGATCCTGCTTTACTTGCAACAACATATGGAAACGATGAAGGTGATCTTGTTGCTATCAATGCGAACTTCGCTTATGGAGCTGGCTTGAACCCAGTCAAAGATGCTATTTTACTTGAAAAAGATACTTCACCATATGCAAATATTTTAGCTGTTCGTACAGAAGATAAAAACGATGCACGCGTGAAGAAATTAGTAAAAATCTTACATGAAAAAGATGTTCAAGACTGGATCCTAGAAAAATGGGACGGCTCTGTAAAACCAGTTGAAAAATAAAGTAAATGTAGCACTGAAAGAAAGACTCTTTCAGTGCTATTTTTTCGTTAGATCCATATGTGTAGTAGATTTTCGGCTGAAAAATACTGGACAATAGATAAATTTTCAAAATAAGCAATTTTTTACGATTGAAAGAAGAAGTTTGTGGTAAGTTTCATTCAAGTTTTTAGATTGTTCAATCGATCAAAGAAAACGCTAGTCAGTAGTTTACAAAAAATTTATAGTTTTGGAATAAGATCATTTAGGAAAGCGAATTTATAATAATTCTAAATAAAAAAGTCATTTATTAGAAGAAAATGAGTAAATCAGTTTGTATTCCATTCTCATTTAGTCTAAAATATATGAGAACGAGAAAAAAATTTTGGAGGTACTTTCATGTCAGTTTTAGAAATCAAAGACTTGCACGTTGCCATTGATGATAAAGAAATTTTAAAAGGTGTAAACCTTGTGATGAAAACGGGTGAGATTCATGCCATCATGGGACCCAATGGTACTGGTAAATCTACTTTATCAGCAGCAGTCATGGGTAATCCCAATTATGAAGTCACGAAAGGCGAAATCCTGTTTGATGGCAAAAATATTTTAGACTTGGAAGTCGATGAACGGGCGCGTTTAGGTTTGTTTTTAGCGATGCAATATCCAAGTGAGATTCCAGGAATCAGTAATGCTGAGTTCATGCGTGCGGCAATCAATGCTCGCCGTGAAGAAAACGAAAAAATCTCTGTCATGCAATTCTTGAAAAAATTAGATAAAAAAATGGCATTGTTGAATATGCCTGAAGAAATGGCAGAACGCTATTTAAATGAAGGTTTTTCAGGTGGAGAAAAGAAACGGAATGAACTTTTACAATTATTAATGATTGAACCTACTTTTGCAATCTTAGATGAAATCGATTCTGGGTTAGACATCGATGCATTGAAAGTTGTTTCTAAAGGGATCAATGAAATGCGCAACAAAGAATTTGGTGCGTTAATCATTACTCATTACCAACGCCTATTGAACTACATCGTACCTGACGTGGTACACATTATGATGGATGGACGTGTCGTTATGACAGGGGATGCAGAACTAGCGAAACGTTTAGAAGCTGAAGGTTATGCAGGAATCTCTGCTGAATTAGGTATCGATTACAAAGAAGAAGTTTAGGAGGACAAGATAGATGAAAAAATGGACAGAATATCTTGAGGCCGTCAAAGCTTACTCAGCTGAATGGGCCGAACCTCAATGGATGACAGATCTACGCGTCAATGCGTTGAACAAAATCGATGAATTGCCATTGCCTGTGATTGAAAAGGTAAAATTTGCTCGTTGGAATCTTTATAATGTAAAACCTGAACATCAACAAGCAGCAGGGACAGTCCCTAGTTTTGATCAAATGAAAGACAACCCATTGATCGTACAAACAGGTGAAGCAACAGTTTTCGAACAACTGTCAACTAAGCTTGCAGAACAAGGTGTGATCTTCACTGACTTAGTGACGGCGATGCAAGAATATCCAGAACTAGTTAAAGAATATTACATGCAAAAAGCAGTCCCAGTTGAAGAAAATGCCATGACAGCTTTGCATGCGGCGTTTATGAATAATGGAGTCTTTTTATATGTACCTAAAAATGTGGTCATTGAAGATCCGATTGAAAGTTTATTTTTACACAACGGTGACGAAGACGCACATTTCTTCAAACATGTTTTGATCGTAGCTGAAACCAATAGTGAATTTTCATACTTGGAACGTTTTGAAACACAAGGCGATTTAGCGAAAAAACTTTCAGGGAATGTCGTAGTAGAAGTTATCGCAAAACCGGGCGCTCACGTGAAATTTTCAGCTGTTGATTCATTAGGTGGAAATATTACGACATATATGAATCGTCGCGGCTACTTAATGCGTGACTCGATGATTGATTGGGCAATCGGTATTATGAACGATGGTAATGTGATTGCAGACTTTGATTCTGATTTAGTTGGTGAAGGAGCTCATTCAGAAGTGAAGATTGTAGCCATCAGTACAGGCAAACAGATTCAAGGAATCGATACACGAGTAACGAATAAAGCACCGCACACGATCGGACACATTTTGCAGCACGGGGTCATCTTAGAAAAATCTACTTTGACATTTAATGGTATTGGTCACATCTTAAAAGGGGCAAAAGGTGCTGATGCACAGCAAGAAAGCCGAATATTGATGTTGTCTGAAAAATCTCGCGGAGATGCCAATCCGATTCTTCTGATTGATGAAAATGAAGTTACTGCCGGACATGCAGCCAGTGTTGGTCGAGTCGATCCAGACGAATTGTTCTATTTAATGAGTCGCGGTCTAGAAAAATCAGCTGCTGAACGCTTAGTTATTCGCGGCTTCTTAGGACCAGTCATCACAGCAATTCCAACCAAAGCTACTCAAGAACAATTGATCGATACGATTGAAGGGAAGTTGAGTAAATAATGAGGGATTTTTCTACGATTAGAAAAGATTTTCCAATTCTTTTTCAAGAGGTAAACGACGAACCGCTGGTCTATTTAGACAATGCAGCAACTACGCAAAAGCCAACACAAGTTTTAGATGCCTTACGTCATTATTATGAAAATGATAATGCTAATGTTCATCGCGGAGTCCATACATTGGCTGAACGAGCAACGAAAGATTATGAAGCAAGTCGTGAAAAAGTCCGCGCCTTTATCAATGCAAAAGAAACAGCTGAAGTGTTGTTCACCCGCGGGACGACGACTGGTTTAAACTGGTTGGCTCGCAGTTACGGAGATGCCTTCATCAAAGAAGGAGATGAACTCGTTGTTTCTTACATGGAACATCATTCCAATATTATTCCGTGGCAACAACTAGCTCAACGTAAAGGCGCGACATTGCGTTATTTACCTTTAACAGATGAAGGATTCATCGATATGACTGCAGCACAAGAAATCATTAACGAAAAAACGGCCATTGTTTCTTTAGCCTATGTTTCCAATGTACTAGGTGTGATTAATCCAATTAAAGAATTGGCAGAAATGGCTCATGCTAATAATGCGGTAATGATTGTAGATGGTGCGCAAGCAGCCCCTCACATGACAGTTGACGTTCAAGAACTAGATGCAGACTTTTTTGCCTTTAGCGGCCATAAGATGTGCGGGCCAACTGGAGTGGGTGTATTGTATGGAAAACGTCAATTTTTGGAACAAATGGAACCAGTAGAATTTGGCGGAGAGATGATCGATTTTGTTAATCTTTACGAAAGTACTTGGAAAGAATTGCCATGGAAATTTGAAGCAGGAACGCCTAATATCGCTGGCGCAATTGCTTTAGGTGCCGCAATCGATTATTTGAACGAGATTGGGATGGAAACTATTCATCATTATGAGCAAGAATTAGTTGCATATGTGTTGCCTAAATTGCATGAGATCGAAGGGATTACTACTTATGGCCCACAAGATCCAGAACATCATACCGGTGTGATTGCGTTTAATTTGGAAGGTGTCCATCCTCATGATGTAGCGACTGCTTTAGATATGGAAGGCGTTGCTGTCCGTGCCGGCCATCATTGTGCGCAACCATTAATGAATTATTTGAATCTGCCAGCAACAGCGCGGGCCAGCTTCTATTTCTATAATACGAAAGAAGATGCAGACCGCTTGATTGAAGCAATTCAGGCGACAAAGGAGTTTTTCAAAGATGGCGCTATCTAAATTAGATAATTTGTATCGGCAAGTGATTTTAGATCATTCTGCACATCCGCATCATCACGGAAAATTAAATGATTCTACTCAAACAATTGAAATGAATAACCCGACTTGCGGCGATGTGATTGAACTTGAATTAGTCGTTAACAACGGTGTGATTTCAGACATTGCGTTTTCTGGCAGTGGTTGCTCAATTTCAACAGCCAGCGCATCTATGATGACGGATGCTGTAATCGGCAAACCTGTTTCAGAAGCGGAACATTTAGCAGTGATTTTTGCTCAAATGGTTCAAGGAAATGAAATACCTGAAAAAGATGAAGAAGCCTTAGGCGATGCAGCGATGCTAAGTGGTGTCGCAAAATTTCCAGCTCGGATCAAATGCTCAACACTAGCTTGGAAAGCCTTAGGCAAAGCTTTGACCGATGAACAAGGTAAAGCACGTGAAGGACAATATCATAAAGAATAGGAGCGGGAATACATGAGTGTACCTGAAATCGAAGAATATCAATTTGGCTTTCACGATGATGTTAAACCAGTTTTTACGACTGGTGATGGTCTATCAGAAGAAGTCATTCGCGAAATCTCCCGCGCAAAAGGAGAACCAGAATGGATGTTGGATTTCCGATTGAAATCCTTAGAAACATTTAGAAAACTAGATATGCCTGAATATGGACCAGATTTATCCGAATTGGATTTTGATAAGATCAATTATTTCATTCGTTCAAGTGATAAACCTGCTCGTGATTGGGAAGATGTACCAGAAGAAATTAAAACAACTTTTGAACGTATTGGGATTCCTGAAGCAGAGCGAGCTTATTTAGCTGGGGCCTCAGCTCAATATGAGTCAGAAGTGGTCTATCATAATATGAAAGATGAGTTCACAAAATTGGGCATTATCTTTACAGATACAGATACTGCCTTGAAAGAATATCCTGAATTATTCAAAGAATACTTTGGGACATTAGTTCCTCCTTCAGATAATAAATTGGCTGCTTTAAACTCAGCAGCATGGTCTGGCGGAAGTTTCATCTACGTACCAAAAGGAGTAAAAACAGATATTCCAATCCAGTCTTACTTCCGTATCAATTCAGCTAATACGGGACAATTTGAACGGACGATGATCATCGTGGATGAAGGCGCAAGTATCAACTATGTAGAAGGATGTACAGCGCCAACTTATTCTTCAGATAGTTTGCATGCGGCTGTTGTAGAAGTTTTTGTCAAAAAAGATGGCTATTGCCGTTATACAACGATTCAAAATTGGTCCAACAATGTCTACAGTTTGGAAACCAAACGTGGCCAAGCACAAGAAAATGCGACAATGGAATGGATCGATGGCAACTTAGGATCAAAAGTAACAATGAAGTATCCAAGTGTTTACATGGAAGGTCCTGGTGCCCGAGGAACAATGTTATCAATTGCTGTAGCGGGTAAAAATATCACACTAGATAATGGTGCCCGAATGATCCATAATGCACCAAATACATCTAGTACGATTGTTTCAAAATCTATCGCCAAAGATGGCGGTGCAGTAGATTATCGTGGAACAGTTCGTTTTGGTCGTGATAGTGCAGGCTCATTTAGCCACATCGAATGTGACACAATCATCATGGATGATCAGTCGACTTCTGATACAATCCCTTACAATGAAATTTTAAATGGCAATGTTTCTTTAGAACATGAAGCAAAAGTTTCAAAAATCTCTGAAGAGCAACTTTACTATTTAATGAGTCGCGGAATCTCTGAACAAGAAGCAACTGAAATGATTGTCATGGGCTTTGTCGAACCATTTACCAAAGAATTACCAATGGAATACGCTGTAGAATTGAACCGTCTGATTCAGTATGAGATGGAAGGTTCTGTGGGATAAAAATAAAGAAACTCCTAAAATGTTGTTATAGCAGCGTTTTAGGAGTTTTTTTAATCACAAAGTTGTTCTTTGTCACAGAGTTCTAGTTTGCTAAAAGAGCTTACTTAAAGCGAACCAAATGCTAAAGAAATTGAGTAGATCGAAAGTAGTATAAGGCTAAGCCCAATAAAATTGAATAACCATTGGGACTGTTTAACTTATGTAACCAACATTTTCAAAATCGTTCTCTTATTTGACTAGAACTATCTATTAGACTGCTTTAACAAAAAATCAGAGATGTGGGGATTTTTTTAGCTTCAGTCTTGGGACGGATGTTTTTTCAGGAGATTTTTTATAAACTTATTTTAGAGGGGAGATTGTCATGAAAGTCTTATTCATTTTTGAAGATCAAAATTTTTCTAGTTTTTTTGTTTATGATCTAATTGGTGGATCAAACGGATTGTTACGAATCTCACCGGAAATAACGTTTCAGAAGTGGACATTAGGTGAACTGTATCGACAAGTACCGATTGAAACATTTCTCAGCTATTTTTCTGCAGCATTTTCTATCGAAGTAAAAAAATATTTCGTCTTGAAAAAAGAAGATTTTTTACAGGGAGTAAAAACAGCAGGGTTAGAAGCTGATGGGAAAATGCCGATGGTGAGCAATAAAGCATTTTTTGCGTTAAAAACGAACCAACAATTCAAAAAAGGTGAGCAGCGTTTGACTTTAGCAGAGATCGATGCATACATCAGTTATCAGATTGACCAAGATGGTCGGATCGATGTATTTGAACGACAAGAAGATATTATTCGTCTGATGAAACGTAAAACCGTTCGTCCCCGCCTATCTGTAATCACCAATAATTATGGAACTGTCAAAGAATATACGGACAGTAATCTCAATTTGAAGGACTTGTTAAAGTTAGGAAGTGGATATTTGGCAAAAGGCAATGCACGGATGAATAAGGTGGATGTACCAACAGCCGACAGTTTTACACTTAGCGGAGATTTTCCTTATCAATTAGAGACGATAGATTGGAAGAAAAATACGCTAAAACTGCGTAGTAAGTTAGTCTAATAAAAAGTTATTCACAGGGGCCGTCGTAAATTTAAGTTTCTAGCTTGATTTAGCCGCTTTCAAAGAAGAAAAGATTGTTATATCAGTCTTTTTGTAGGTTTCACAACTGCGAAACTTTTTGAAAAACCGTTTGTTAGGTACTTGACAAATCAGCCGAGCATTAGCGTCAAAAATCGAAACCGTCTATGCTAGACTGAAAACAAGAAATAAAGCTATTTTTTACAAGGTGTCATCTAGAGAGGTGAGAAAAGTACCGAAAAGATACACGCTTAGGAGTAAAAACAACTATTTTTTATTTAAAAAATTAGTTATCGAGGAGGAATAGACATGATTTGGACGTTAATTGTAGGAGCCGTGATTGGAGCAATCGGCGGCGGAATCTCTGGACGTGGAAAACAAATGGGTTGTTTGCTCAATATTTTGGCAGGGTTAGCTGGCTCTTATATCGGGCAAGCGATTTTTGGTCATTGGGGACCAGACTTAGCAGGGATGGCTTTGATTCCATCGATTTTAGGAGCTGTGATCGTAGTAGCAGTGGTGTCATTTTTTACTGGCCGACGATAAATTTGAAGGAGTCGAAATCTCGGCTTCTTTTTTTATTTGAAGCATTCGTTTGTTTTTCTAGTCTTGTTCGTTCTGATTTTTGGCACTCTTTGTTATAATGGAAGTTGGGTGATGAGAATGATAAAACGAATAGAACAATTACGGGCATTGATGAAAAAAGAGGCAATCGATGCGTACTTAGTAACAAGTCCAGCGAATCTTCGGTATTTGACGAATTTTACTGGAACAGCAGGTTTGGCATTCATCACATTAGACAAAGCGTTCTTTGTTACAGATTTTCGTTATACAGAACAAGCAAATGAACAAGTTCAAGCAATGACAATCCTCCAACAGCAAGGAGACATTATCAGCGAAATCCTTCAACTGACGAAAAAAGAAAAAGTCAGTGTTCTTGGTTTTGAAGACATGTTTATGACTTATGCCGAGTATTCAGTCTTTGAAGAAGTGATCGATGCAGAATTGGCACCGGCGAGCGGATTAATCGAACAATTACGAGAACAAAAAGACGCAGGTGAGATTGCTATTATTGAAAAGGCTTGTGCGATTGCAGATGAAGGATTTGAATACATCTTAAAAATGATTCGTCCCGGAATGACTGAAATCGAGGTAGCCAATCAATTGGATTTCTTTATGCGTTCACTTGGCGCAACGGGAACTTCTTTTGATACGATTGTAGCTAGCGGCACGCGTTCAGCGCTGCCACATGGTGTTGCTAGTGAGAAAAGAATTGAACAAGGTGATTTGATTACGCTTGATTTTGGCTGTGTATATCAAGGATATGTTTCAGATATCACAAGGACGTTTGCGATTGGTGATCCAGGACAACAATTAAAAGACATTTATCAAATTGTTTTAGCTGCACAGCAAAAAGTCATTGAAACAGCACAAGCTGGAATAAGCGGTGCACAATTAGATGCAGTTGCGCGTGATTTTATTGCTGAATCAGGTTATGGTGAAGCCTTTGGGCATTCAACTGGTCACGGTATTGGGATGGAAATCCATGAAGGACCGAATATTAGTCGTTCAAATGAGCGATTGTTGGATGTAGGAAATGTCATTACAGATGAACCAGGGATCTATTTAGCAGGTCTTGGCGGTGTTCGAATCGAAGATGATTTAGTGATTCTAGCAGATGGTAATCGCGTTTTGACTCAGTCACCAAAAGAACTCATCATTTTATAAGCGGAGTAGTAGTAGCGTAAGTAAACAAGAAATGATAAACTAGAACCAAATCTGTAAAGATGGGGTAATATAGAAGAAATCAATTTTTGATAAGAATAGAAAATTGATTGATTTCTTTTCAGTGAAGTAGGAGGAAGTATCATGATTTCAGTAAACGATTTTAAAACTGGTTTGACGATTGAAGTCGACGGCGGCCTTTGGCGGGTAGTTGAATTTCAGCATGTGAAGCCGGGTAAAGGTGCGGCCTTCGTTCGTTCAAAACTGAAAAATCTACGTACTGGAGCAGTTCAAGAAAAAACGTTCCGCGCGGGTGAAAAGGTAGCGAAAGCACAAATCGACAATAAAAAAATGCAATATCTTTATGATGACGGGGATAATTATGTCTTTATGGATATGCAAAGTTACGAACAAATTGAAATGCCTAAACAGCAAGTAGCAGAAGAAATGCTTTACGTGCTAGAAAATACTGAGTTGACTGTTATTATGTATGGCAATGAGATTTTAGGTGTAGACCTGCCAAATACCGTAACGTTAGAAGTTGCTGAAACAGATCCTAATATCAAAGGAGATACTTCATCAGGCGGATCAAAACCAGCAGTGATGGAAACTGGCTTGACCGTTAATGTACCATTTTTCGTGAATCAAGGAGATAAGCTGATTATTAATACACAAGAAGGCAGTTACGTTTCTCGTGCATAAGCTGTTTTATCTGAGAAATTCAAACGATAAAAAATATACGGGAAGCTTTAAATTTTGTAGTAACACTATTCATACCTTAATAATGAGCCAAGCCTGATCTTAAAAGTAGATTGGATATGGCATAAACATCAGATTTATTTTTTCTAAAAGAAAAAATAAATACATTTGGAGGAATAAGGGGAGAGTAAGATGGCAGATGAAAAAAATTTAGTTTTAGGCGAGAGTCCTGAACTTGGCGAGATTATCATTGCACCAGAAGTAATCGAAGTGATCATCGGAATTGCGGCTTCAAAAGTTGATGGCGTCTACGGTATGCGCGGATCTTTGGCAAGCAACGTGACGGAGTTGCTTGGAAAAGCTGCTCACGGCAAAGGGGTTTATCTTAAAAATGATGAAGATGGATTGAAAGTCGATATCTATTCTTATTTTGATTATGGTACTTCTGTTCCCAAAGTGGCGATGGCTATGCAAGAACGGGTAAAACAGCAAGTTTTGTTTATGACAGATGTAGAATTAAGTGAAGTGAACATCCACGTAGTTGGCGTCGTTGCAGAAAAATTAGAACAACCGTCTTTAGAAGAATTGTTCAATGATGAAGAGGAAAATAATGAATAAAGAATTATCACGTCATGAGATCCGGGAAAAGGCTCTACAAGCACTGTTTCCCTTGGACTTTAATCAAGAATTAACCAAAAAAGATGCAATCAACCATGCGTTGAGTATCGACCAGCAGGCATTTGTTAGTGAAGACGAAGAAGCATTTGTTCCAGTCTATCTTGATGAATTGGTTGGCGGAGTCGTGGAAAACCAAGCAGAACTAGATGGAATCATCCAAAAACATCTACGTTCTAACTGGTCGATTCAACGAATTGCAAAAATGGATTTGATTATCTTGCGAATCGGGATCTATGAGATGTTGTACAACACTCAAGTCCCCAATCGAGTGGTTTTGAATGAAGCCATCGAATTAGCCAAAACTTTCAGTGATGATCAGTCAAGAAAGTTTGTCAATGGAATCTTATCTAATGTAATGAAAGAGATCGATGAAGCTGGGGCAAATAGCTAATAAAGCTATTTTTCCCAGCTTTATTTAAACTATTTGAAGAAAGAAGTGGGGAAATAACGTGGCACAACTTATAGATGGTAAAAAAATAGCAGAAAACTTACAGCAAGAAACAGCCGCACAAGTTGCAGAATTGGCAGCAAAAAATATCCAGCCAGGATTAGTCGTGCTATTAGTCGGCGAAAACCCTGCTAGTCAAATATATGTAAGAAATAAAGAGCGTACCGCAAAAAAAATCGGGATCCATTCTGAAGTAAAACGCTATCCAGAAACGATCACAGAAGCAGAATTAATTGCAGAAATCGATTATTTCAATAAAGCAGATGAATTTCATGGAATCTTAGTCCAGCTACCATTGCCAGCACACATCAATGAAGAGGAGGTATTGCTTGCAATCAATCCGTTAAAAGATGTCGATGGCTTTCATCCGATGAATATGGGCCGATTATTTGCGGGGATGCCGCACACAATTCCTTGTACACCTTATGGCATCATGAAAATGTTTGAAGCACATGAGATTCCATTAGCAGGAAAACAAGCAGTCGTGATCGGACGTAGCAATATTGTAGGCAAACCAATGGCGATCTTGCTTTTAGAAGCAGATGCGACTGTGACTTTGACACATTCAAAAACAGAAGATTTGGCTAATGTTGCCAGTAAAGCTGATATCTTAGTTGTGGCAATTGGTAAAGGACACTTTGTTACCAAAGAATTTATCAAACCTGGTGCTGTGGTAATCGATGTTGGGATGAATCGAAATGAAGAGGGAAAATTGATCGGTGATGTGAAATTTGATGAAGTTGAACCAATCGCAGGCTATATAACACCTGTCCCTGGTGGTGTGGGGCCGATGACCATCACCATGTTGATGCAGCAAACAGTCGAATGTTGCAAACGCCAAGTATTGGAACATAAATAGCAAAGAGGTGTTTAGATGGCACAGGAGTATTTGACTGTCAGTGCTTTAAATAAATATATTAAACGAAAATTCGATGTAGACCCCTATTTAGAGCGGGTCTATTTGACCGGAGAAATTTCTAACTTTCGGATGCGGCCAAATAATCATCAATATTTCAGCTTGAAAGATGAACGCTCAAAAATCAATGCCATCATGTTTAAAGGTGCTTTTCAAAAACTGAAATTCACGCCAAAAGAGGGAATGAAAGTTTTAGTAGTAGGACGTGTAGCATTGTATGAAGCTAGCGGTATGTATCAAATCTATATCGATCATATGGAACCTGACGGAGTAGGGGCTTTGTATCAAGCTTTAGCAGAATTACGAGAAAAATTAGAAAAAGAAGGATTATTTTCACAATCTAAAAAATCCTTGCCACGTTACCCTAAACGTATCGCTGTAATAACCAGTCCTAGCGGTGCAGTAATTCGAGATATCATCACAACTGTAAACCGACGTTACCCTATCACACAGCTAGTTTTGTTTCCAACACTGGTACAAGGAGACAAAGCCGCAGCAAACATTGTTGAGAATATCAAAAAAGCAGAGGCGTTGGACTTTGATACGATGATTATTGGACGAGGTGGGGGATCGATTGAAGATCTGTGGCCATTCAATGAAGAAGTCGTTGCTCGAGCAATCGCCGCTTCACCAATTCCGATTATTTCATCAGTCGGACATGAAACAGATACGACGATTGCAGATCTAGTTGCGGATGTACGAGCGGCCACTCCAACAGCTGCGGCAGAATTAGCCGTACCTGTCCTATCAGAAGAACTCTTGCGTATCAAAGAGAAGCAAGCACGATTGGAACAAGCCTATTTGCATCAATTGCAAAGAAAAAAAGAACGTTTTGAACGACTGCAGCAATCGTACATTTTTAGACAACCTAATCGTTTGTATGAAGCGCAAAGTGTTCAATTAGACCGTTTGACACAAAAATTACAGCAAAACATGACTGTTTTGACCAATCAGCGAGAACGAGAGTTGACGCATTATAGCAATCGTCTAGCGCAAGCTAATCCGATTGGTCGTGTGAATCAAGCACAACAACAGATGACCTACTTGCAAGAACGGTTGCAGCAACAAATGCAAGGCTATTTAGAAAATCAACAACGCAGAGTCCAGCAAGCCATTGCATCGCTAGATCTATTAAGTCCATTAAAAACAATGGGTCGCGGCTTTACTTATACGACGCAAGATGATCAAGTGATTCGTTCAGTAACGGATCTAACAGAAAAAGAACTGACGATCCATTTTGTAGATGGTTCTGTGAAAGCATCAATTTTAGAAATTCAAAAGGAGCAAGAATAATGGAGAATAAGACCTTTGAGGAATCAATCGCACAATTAGAAACTATCGTGACTCAATTAGAACGAGGAGATGTTCCCTTAGAAGAAGCATTAGAAGCTTTTCAAAAAGGGATGGTCTTGAGTAAACAATGCCAAGATACGTTAACAAAAGCAGAAAAAATGCTGACAAAGATGATGAGTGAAGATGGAGAAGTCCCTTTTACAGGTGAGGAGGAAGCTTAAATGCTGCAGCAGCTTTCTGCTGAGGAGCTACCTAAAGTTGAAAAAGAGATTAGTGATTTCATTAATACGTACACGTCTCATGAAGAATTAAAAAAGAGTATGCTTTATTCGATTGAAGCAGGAGGAAAACGGCTGCGACCGTTGATTATTTTAGCAACGGTAAAGGCCTTCCAAAAAGAATTAACGACTCCTGTATATCAGACAGCCGGAGCACTTGAAATGATTCATACATATTCCTTGATCCACGATGATCTACCTGCGATGGATGATGATGATTTGCGTCGAGGAAAGCTCACGAACCATAAAGTTTTCGGCGATGCGTTAGCGATTTTAGCCGGAGATGGATTGTTAACTGGTGCTTTTCAACTGCTCAGTGAAACTACTTTAAGTCCAAGCGAAACTGTTTTGTTGATTCAGCTTTTGGCCAAAGCCGCTGGTATTGGTGGAATGGTGGCTGGGCAAGCAGGTGACATGGCAGCAGAAAAAAATCAGATTCCATTGAAGGATTTACAAGCCATTCACCATAGAAAGACTGGTGCATTGTTGACCTATGCTTTTGTAGCAGGAGGTATTCTAGCAAATCAAACGGAATATGTGGCAGAATTACTTGAGACACTGGGTGGACACATCGGATTAGCTTTTCAGATCCGAGATGATCTACTAGATATCGTTGGAACGACTGAGGAATTAGGAAAGCAAATTGGTCAGGACGAAAAATCAGAAAAGAGTACTTATCCGAGCTTATTAGAACTTGAAGGTGCTCGTCAAGCGCTAGCTGATGAATTAGGACAAGCAAAGATTGTGATCCACCAATTGGCAGAAGTTGCTGAATTTCAACCACAAATTTTTGAAGAATTGCTGACACTTTTTGACTTAGAAAAGTAACTGATTGAATCAAACGAAATCTATTTATGAAGTAGGGGACGAAATGAAAAAAGAACGTGTGGATGTGTTAGCTTTTAATCAAGGGCTTTTTGAGACGAGAGAAAAAGCTAAGCGCGGCGTAATGGCAGGACAAGTCTACGACCAAAAAAATGAACGGTTGGACAAACCTGGCGAAAAAATTCCGGTTGAAACGATTTTACAAGTCAAAGGACAAAGTTTGGCGTATGTTTCTCGTGGTGGATTAAAATTAGAAAAAGCATTAAAACAGTTTGATGTAGATATCCGTCAAAAAATCTTATTAGATATTGGTTCTTCTACAGGCGGTTTTACAGATGTTGCTTTGCAAAATGGAGCTACATTGAGTTATGCGTTAGACGTCGGCTACAATCAACTAGCTTGGAAATTACGGCAAGATGAACGAGTAGTCGTAATGGAGCGAACGAATTTCCGCTATTCTAAATTGGCTGATTTTGATCGCGGGCAACCAAACTTTGCGACAATCGATGTGTCATTCATCTCATTACGCTTGATTTTACCGCCACTACACGATATTTTGACAGAAGATGGCGATGTAGTAGCGTTGATCAAACCCCAATTTGAAGCAGGAAAAGAATTTGTTGGAAAAAAAGGGATCATCAAAGATCCAAAAATTCATTTGATGGTATTAAAAGAGATTACAGATTTTGCTGTGGAACATGGCTTCGATGTACGAGAATTGACTTTTTCTCCAATTACTGGCGGTGAAGGCAATATTGAATTTTTGGCCCATTTAAAAAAAGTGCCAGAAAAAGGTCATTTAAATCCAGAAATAGAGTTAGCGGCTGTCGTATCAGAGGCTCATCAACAACTAGCTAAATAATCGGGAGGAGAAGGAATGCGAAAACAAGAAAGACATCGTATTATCACGCAACTGTTAAGCGAACACGATGTAAAAAAACAAGAAGATTTCGTAGCGATTTTTGCACAGCGAGGTGTGGCAGTAACGCAAGCCACAATCTCACGCGACATCAAGGAAATGAAATTAATCAAAGTCCCCGCACAAAATGGTGGGTATCGCTACAGTTTGCCGCGCAAAGAACAAGAAGATGTAAATGAGAAGTTAGCGGATCTTTTGAAAGAGGCAGTGGTATCTGTCGATCAGATGGAAAAATTCATTAATGTAAAAACATTACCAGGAAATGCAGCAGCTTGTGCCAATTTATTGGAAAAACAATTTGCGGCAAGTTTATTTACGACGTTGAATGATGATGACAGTATCTTATTGATTGTTCGAACAGAAGAAGATGCTAAACGAATCCAACAAGATATTATGGAAAAAAGTCAAAATAACTAGCAGGTCTGAGTAAAGGGGAATAGGAAAAATGTTACAAGAATTGACAATCAAAAATTTTGCGATCATTTCTTCGTTACATTTGAGTTTTACTAATGGAATGACGGCTTTGACTGGAGAAACAGGCGCCGGGAAATCGATTATTATTGACGCCGTCAGTTTGTTAGCTGGTGCTCGCTCTTCAATCGAATATATTCGTCAAGGCAGTGACAAATGTTTGGTGGAGGGTCTATTTGATCTGCCTGAACAACAAGCATTTTATTTATTGATGGAAGAACTTGGGATAGAAGTTGATGAAGCAGAGCTGATTGTTCAAAGAGATTTGAATATCTCAGGCAAAAGTATCTCTCGAGTAAATGGCCGAATCGTGACTTTAGCAAATTTACGCCGAATCGGACAATTCTTAGTCGATATTCAAGGACAAAATGATCATCAAGAGCTGATGCATCCAGAATCCCATTTGCGTCTGTTAGATAGTTTTGGCGATACGGCATTTCAAAAAATTAAAGCGACTTATCAGACTGCGTATAAAAGCTACGTTTCCTTAGCGAATCAAGTGAAAAAATTCAAACGAAACGAACAATCTTTCGCTCAACGAATCGACATGCTGACTTTTCAGCAAGAAGAAATCAGCAATGCTGGTTTGGTCATTGGCGAAGAAGAAAAGTTGGTCGAAGAACGTGAAAAACTGACGAATTATCAAAAAATCGTCGACAGTCTTTCTTATAGCTATCAGGCGATGACCAGTGAAGAAACGAGCGCTTTGGATGCAATCGGTTCAGCTAGTCAAGAACTGCAAACAATTGCTTCTTTAGATAAAGAGTATGAAACTATTTCTGATAACGTCCATAGTGCCTATTATTTGTTGCAAGATGCTGTCAGTGAGATCGGTCGCCAATTGGACTTATTAGAATTAGACGAAGAACGACTAGACCTGGTTAATGAACGCTTGGAATTGATCCATCAGTTAAAACGAAAATACGGCGATTCGATTGAAGTCATTTTAGACTATTATAATCAAATCAGCCAAGAATTATTGGATTCCGATTTTTCAGGAGACAAGCTTGAAAAATTAGAACAGGAATTGGCGACTAAAGTAGCGAAACTGCAAAAATTAGCAGAGAAATTACAAATTGCACGCAAAAAAATGGCTAAAAAATTAGAGGCAGCAATTCAAGCTGAATTAAAGGGACTGTATATGGAAAATGCTCGCTTTGAAGTCACCTTCAAAACGATCTCTTTTGAAGGAGAAGGAATTGATGAGGTGGAATTTTACATTACGACGAACCCGGGAGAGCCATTGAAACCTCTAGTCAAAGTAGCTTCAGGTGGAGAAATTTCACGTGTTATGCTCGCCTTGAAGACCATTTTTTCAAAAACACAAGGACTGACGAGTATTGTTTTTGATGAAGTGGATACTGGAGTTAGTGGACGAGTGGCACAAGCAATCGCTGATAAGATTTATCAAATCGGTCAAAATTCGCAGGCATTGTGCATCACACATTTGCCACAAGTTGCCGCTAAAGCCGATCATCAATTGTTTATTCGCAAAGAAGTAATTGCAGGCCGTACTGTGACTAAAGTAGAAGAATTGGCTGAAGGAGAACGAACGAAAGAAATTGCTCGTATGTTAGCAGGAACTGAGATTACCGATTTGTCAGTGGAACATGCCAAAGAATTATTGCAATTAGCTAAAAAATAGCCGGAGCAGCTGCTCCGGCTATTTTTTATATAAGAGACAACAGTCATAGTAAAACGACCTACCAAATGCAGTCATTTTTACATAATACTAAACAGACTACTCAAAACTAATGAACCAATTGTTAAAATCAACATGGTCCAAATAACGACTTTAGTAACTTTAGAAAATGTGCTCGTAGATTTTTTGTTATTCATGATGTCACCATCCTCAAAAAAATGTCAAACTCATCATACTCCATTTAGGAAAACTCCGCAAATAACTAAAAAAACTTTTAAAAAATACTAAGAAATCTTTTCGTGAGATTCTCACGAATTCAATTGTTAAAACTTGTTAAATCCTTTATATTTTAAATGAATTGCAACACGAATGTAACGATAAAGCAGTATAGTGAAAAAGTAATTTAAAGAGGAAGGACTGTGTTTATTGGCATCATCGCTACCAGTACTATTGTTATGGTATATTTTTCCGATTATCGTCTTTTTAGGGTCTGATTATATCGTAACAATATTTAAATTAAAACAACGCTTTAATTTGAAGACTCCCGATATCACCGTGCCATTTTTGATCGTTGGGATGCATGAGATCTCTAAAAGTATCAGCACATTTTCGATTTTACCATATTTTTTATTGACCATTTTATTGTTAGGAATTGGTGTCGTCGTTTTTCAAGCCTATCGTTATCGTGACATCATGTATGGCCGTTTTTTTAAAATGTTTTGGCGTTTAACATTCCTACTAGCTGTTTTGATTTATTTGGTTTTGATTATTGCAAGTATTATCAGTGTATTATAACCGATAAGAACTTTAAAAAAACTCCGAATTGTTCTGGAGATTCTCTATTTCATCATATGGTCAATGAAGGTAAAAAAAGTGTTATTTTTGTTTTTTACAAAGTGTGGTAGATTGTGGGGGATTGTGGTAGACTAATCACATATGGTGGTAAAAAGGGGTGGAGTCTAGATGTTCATGGGCGAATTTCATCATAATATTGATGCGAAAGGCCGATTGATCGTTCCATCAAAATTACGTGAACAGCTAGGCGAGAAATTTGTTATTACCCGTGGAATGGATGGGTGTTTGTTTGGCTATCCGTTGAACGAATGGAACCAACTTGAAACGAAACTAAATGAGATGCCGCTTGCAAAAAAAGACGCGCGCGCATTTGTCCGTTTCTTTTATTCTGCAGCCACTGAATGCGAGATTGATAAACAAGGACGCATCAACATACCTGTGTCTTTACGCAATCATGCATCACTTGAAAAAGAATGTGTCATTATCGGCGTGGCCAATCGAATCGAAGTTTGGGATCAAACACGTTGGAATGAATTTACAAAAGAAACAGAAGCAAGTTTTGATGACATTGCAGAGACAATGGTCGATTTCGGATTTTAGAGAAGAGGATTATTCATGACAGACTTTCAACATACAACCGTTTTACTCCACGAGACAGTTGACGGTCTAGCAATC
This sequence comes from Enterococcus dongliensis, assembly GCF_031927985.1. Classification (NCBI taxonomy): domain Bacteria; kingdom Bacillati; phylum Bacillota; class Bacilli; order Lactobacillales; family Enterococcaceae; genus Enterococcus; species Enterococcus dongliensis. The sequence goes on along the minus strand of NZ_JARPZC010000009.1, from coordinate 51,817 downwards.
AAACCAAACGGTATTTATGTTGATTGTACATTGGGCGGAGCTGGTCATAGTGAGTATTTATTAAGTCAGCTAGACACAGACGGGCATCTTTACGCTTTTGATCAAGACCAAAAAGCAATCGATAACGCAAAAATTCGTTTAGCTGAATATGTGACTAAAAATCAAGTGACCTTTGTTAAAGCAAATTTTAGAGAACTTACGACAGAATTGAACCGTTTAGGTGTGACGGAAGTCGACGGGATTTTATATGATTTAGGTGTTTCTTCTCCGCAACTTGATGAAGCCGAACGTGGATTTAGTTACCATCAAGATGCGCCATTAGATATGCGGATGGATCAAACGGCACCACTTAGCGCGTATCAGGTTGTAAATGAGTATTCTTATCATGAATTAGTAAAAATCTTCTTTCGTTATGGTGAAGAAAAATTTTCTAAACAAATTGCTCGTGTGATCGAGCGTAAACGAATGGATCAGCCAATCAAGACAACTGGGGAACTTGTAGATGTTATTAAAGAGGCTATTCCTGCACCGGCAAGACGAAAAGGCGGTCATCCTGCTAAACGAGTCTTTCAAGCGATTCGAATTGCTGTAAATGACGAATTAGGAGCAATTGAACGTTCATTAGAACAAGCCATCGATATATTGGCTCTTGAAGGTAGAGTGAGTGTGATTACCTTCCATTCATTAGAAGATCGAATCGTAAAAACGATGTTCAAAGAATTCAGCACGCCAAAAGATATGCCTCCAGGTTTACCGATGGTTCCTGAAGAATTTCAACCAGTATTGAAGTTAGTTAACCGAAAACCAATTATTCCTTCAGAAGAGGAATTAGATAATAATAACCGTGCAAGAAGTGCGAAATTACGAATCGCTGAGAAAGTGAAGAAAGGATAAGGATTATGGCAGAATTAAAGAACAATCAATCATTTCCATTTGATTCTCAGCAAGAAGAAATTCGCCAAACGCCAGATTCTTTTAAAGTTTTTGTTTCTCCGGGAGATCGTTTAAAGAAAATCACGCGTGTAGAAAAATTTGCAGTATTGGCGTTTTTAGCGATGTTGATTGGTCTTTCAATCGTAATGGTTAATTATCGAAATGAAATCAGCAAAACACAAAATGAAATCACCAGTATTCAAACAAATATTGATGCAAAAGAAAAAACAGCTACACAACTACAACAAGAAAAGAGTGAACTGTCTCGCTCGGATCGTTTGAAAGAAGTTGCGGAAAAAGCTGGACTTTCAATCAATGATGAGAATTTAAGGAAAGTGAAGTAGATGAGCTTTAAAAGGCTAAAAAGAAAAATCCGAAAAAAGAATCTGACTCCGATGAACAATCGCAAAAAAGTAGGCGTTATTTTGTTTGCTACGAGTATTGTATTGTTCTTTTTCTTTGCCATCCGCATGATTTATGTAGTGGCAGGAGGACACGTAGCAGGAACCTCATTGAAGGTGAAAACAGAAGAATTGTATCATGGCGGTGAGGTTGTCAAAGCCAAACGCGGGACGATTTATGATCGGAATGGGGAAGTCATCGCAGAAGATGCCACTTCTTATTCGATTTATGCAATCTTATCAGAAAGCTATGTATCAGGAAAAGAAAAACTCTATGCTCAAGAGAAAAATTTTACTGAGTTATCCTCAATCTTACATAAGTATTTAGGAATCAAAAAAAAATCAGCATTGAAAACCCTAAAAAGTGGGATTAATAGTGATGGTACCAGCAAATATTATCAAGTCGAATTTGGTAATAAAGGTAAGAATATTTCTGAGGAAACCAAACAAAATATTGAAGATGCCATGAAAAAAGCAAAAGTCAAAGGATTGTATTTCACGGAACACACAGATCGCATGTATCCAAACGGGAATTTTGCTTCTCATTTTATTGGTTATGCTCAGCCGGACAAGAAAGAAACATTGGTTGGAATGATGGGTGTTGAAGCGGCTTATGATGATGTCTTAAAAGGAAAAGATGGAAAAGTCGTCTATCAAAAAGATGAAAACCAACGACCAATTCCTGGCAGTGTCGCCGAAGAAAAAAAAGCAGTTGATGGCGAAGACATCTACACGACTTTAGACGCTGGATTACAAAGTTACTTGGAGACACTTTTAGATAATGTAAATGCAGAAGTTAAACCAACTGAGATGACAGCCATGCTGATGCAGGCAAAAACAGGAGACATTTTGGCAATGTCTCAACGTCCAACATTTAATCCTGAGACAAAAGAAGGTCTGGGAGAATCAGATGCTTGGCGCAATTTTTTAATTGAAGACAGCTATGAACCAGGTTCAACAATGAAAGTATTCACGACTTCTGCTGCGGTAAACGAAGGCGTATTTAATGAAAATGAAAGTTACGTCTCTGGTAAGATTCAGGTGGCTGATGCGACGATCAATGACTGGGATTTAGGTAAAAAAGGAATTCTGACGATGCGTCAGGCACTTTCTTGGTCTAGTAATGTTGGAATGGTCAAGCTAGAGGAAAAACTAGGTGATCGTTGGCCGGAGTATGTAAAACGTTTTGGATTTGGTCAGAGTACGTATTCCGGTCTGCCGGGTGAATCAGAAGGCACGTTGCCGACTAGCAATATCGTTGACCAAGCAATGAGTTCATATGGACAGGCAATCGGTGTAACGAATTTTCAAATGATGCGCGGATTTACTGCTGTAGCAAACGATGGAAAAATGCTGCAACCTCATTATATCGAAAAGGTCTCTGATCCTAATACAGGCAAAGAGATCATTGCTGAACCTGAAGTAGTTGGAGAGCCTATCACAGCTGAGACGGCTCAAAAGGTTCGTGAATATATGCGGGACACGGTCGAAAGTGAAAACTATGGTTCTGCCTATGATCAATACAAAGTACCTGGTTATAATATTTCTGCTAAAACAGGGACTGCACAGATTGCAAGCGGGGGAACTTATCTAACGGGAAGTACCAATTATATTTATTCGATTGCTTTGATGATCCCTTCGGAAGATCCTGAATATATTTTATATTTGACAATGAAACAACCCCAAGAAAGTAAAGAAGGTGTTTTGGGAGAAATCGCTAATCCGTTATTAAGTCGTGCGATGGAATTTCAAAATAATCAAGTAGATTCTTCAGAGGAAAAAAGTGATACTAAAATCACTGTAGAAGACTATCGGAATCTCTCAACTGCTAAAGCTGCCGCTGATGCCAATAAACGAGGATTGACAGCAGTCGTGGTTGGCGACGGAGATAAAGTCATCAAGCAATCAGAAAAACCAGGTGAGAAGGTCATGGCAAATGAGCACTTGATCTTACTGACTGATGGTAAGAAAGAAATGCCCGATGTACGCGGTTGGTCAAAAGCAGATATCTTGAAATTAACAAATCTGTTAGACATTGAGGTCAGCTTTAAAGGAGATGGTTATTGTACAAAACAAAGTATCGCTCCTTATGCAGCAATATCGAAAAAGAAATTGAAAATTACGTTAAGTTAAGACTGGAGAGAAAAAAATGCAACCGGCACAATTTTTTATTGCCTTTGCCAGTAGTTTTGCAATTACTGTAGCAGGCATGCCCTTTATAATCGGCTATTTTAAAATGAAAAAACAAGGTCAAGAAATTCGTGGGGACGGTCCTAAATGGCACAATTCAAAAGCGGGAACACCGACAATGGGTGGGCTAGGATTTTTGACCGCTGCTGTAATCACGGCAATCTGGTTCAGTCTTTGGACACAAACAATGACGACTTCACTAGTGATTTTAGTGTTTGTTCTATTGTTATATGGAATCATTGGATTTTTAGATGATTTCATTAAATTAACAAAAAAACAAAATGAAGGACTGACTTCAAGACAAAAATTCATCGCGCAAGTCGTTGTAGCGATTATCTTCTACCTTGTCTATCGGATGGAAGGATATCCTAATACATTGAATTTCTTCGGCATTGATTTGCCGCTAACTATCTTTTATGGCTTGTTTGTAATTTTTTGGCTGGTTGGTTTTTCCAACGCAGTAAACTTAACGGATGGTATCGATGGATTAGTCTCTGGATTAGGGACAATCTCATTTGCAACTTACGGAATCATTGCATGGAATCAACAACAATATGAAATCTTGATCGTTTGCTTAGCTGTAATGGGCGGATTGGTCGGTTTCTTCCCATACAATAAAAAACCGGCGAAGATTTTTATGGGTGATGTAGGTTCACTTGCCTTAGGTGGCTTGTTAGCAGCGGTGTCAATCCTCTTGCATCAAGAATGGACATTGTTATTAGTTGGTCTAGTTTATATTTTTGAAACAGCTAGCGTGATTATTCAAGTCACTTCCTTTAAAATGACAGGAAAGCGTGTTTTCAAAATGTCACCATTGCATCATCATTTTGAAATGTCTGGCTGGTCAGAGTGGAAAGTCGATACGGTGTTTTGGGCAATCGGACTCATGGCATCCATTATTGTTTTATTGATCGTACTGTAGGAGATGACTAAGGAAATGAAACAAATTAAACAATATGAAAACGAAAGAGTATTAGTGTTAGGATTAGCAAAAAGCGGATTTAGTGCGGCTAAGTTATTAAATGACTTAGGCGCACTTGTTACGGTCAATGACGGGAAGCCTTTTGAAGAAAATCCCGAAGCGCAAGATTTACTAGAACAAGGAATCCGAGTAATCACGGGACATCATCCTATCGAATTATTAGATGAAGATTTCGCTTTAATGGTAAAAAATCCTGGAATCCCTTATGATAATCCGTTAGTAGCAAAAGCAGAAGAATTACATATCCCTATTTTGACTGAAGTAGAATTGGCTTATCAAGTTGCTGAATGTCCAATCATAGGTATCACTGGAACAAATGGCAAAACAACGACCACGACTATGATTGGTCTATTACTGAATCAAGAACGCACAAAAGGAAAAGCATACTTAGCCGGAAATATTGGCTTTCCTGCTAGTGAAGTTGCTGCTAAAGCTACAGCAGAAGATGATATCGTGATGGAATTGTCAAGTTTCCAATTGATGGGGATTGATGGATTCAAACCGGAAATTGCAGTTATTACTAATATGTATGAAGCACATTTAGATTATCATAAAACTCGTGAGAATTATGTAGCAGCTAAGTGGGCGATTCAAGAAAATATGACATCGGATGATTATGTCGTCTTAAATTGGAACTCTGAAGAATTACAAGAAATGAGCAAACAAACCAGTGCCCAAGTTGTTCCTTTTTCAACAAAGGAGAAATTGGTAAACGGCGCTTATTTATTAGATGGTGGATTATACTACAAAGAAGAAAAAATTATGGATGCTGCTGAATTGGGAGTGCCTGGTGCACACAATATTGAAAATGCGTTAGCAGCAATTGCCGTAGCAAAATTAAAAGGTGTCTCTAATGAAGGAATCCGCACAGCATTAAGTACTTTTCATGGCGTGCCTCATCGGACACAATATGTAGATACAATCAATGGTCGTAAATTTTATAATGATTCAAAAGCGACCAATAGTTTAGCTACAGAAATGGCACTGAGCGGTTTTGCTAATGAACAGTTGATCTTGCTAGCTGGCGGTCTGGATCGCGGAAATGGTTTTGATGAATTGATCCCAGCTTTTAAAGGAATCAAAGCGATTATTTTATTTGGTGAAACAAAAGATAAATTAGCTGAAACAGCAAAAAAAGCTGGTATCTCAACGATTATTATGACTTCTAATGTTGAAACGGCTGTTCCATTAGCGTACGAACAAAGTGAAGTCGGTGACAGTATCTTATTATCGCCGGCAAATGCAAGTTGGGATCAATATCCGAATTTTGAAATTCGGGGCGATAAATTTATGCATGCTGTAAAGCAACTAGAAAAGTAGGGAAATAACATGAGAATACTTGTTACAGGCGGCGGCACGGGCGGACATATCTATCCAGCCTTAGCATTTATCCGCTACGTACAAAAAATCCAACCGGATTCTGAGTTTTTATATGTAGGAACACACCGTGGATTGGAAAATAAGATCGTGCCTGAAACAGGCATTTCTTTTAAAACCATTAAAATTCAAGGATTCAAACGAAAAATTTCGCTTGAGAATGTTAAGACCGTTCGACTGTTTCTTGAAAGTATCAAACGTTCGAAAGAAATCTTGCGTGAATTCAAACCAGATGTCGTAATCGGTACAGGCGGATATGTATCTGGTTCGGTAGTATATGCTGCTGCACATATGAAGATTCCGACGATCGTTCATGAACAAAATAGTGTCCCAGGGATTACGAATAAGTTTTTAAGTCGGTTTGCGGATAGAGTCGGCATTTGTTTTCCTGACGCAGCACAATATTTTCCACAAAATAAAACCGTTTTAGTAGGAAACCCTCGAGCACAAGAAGTTGTCGCTAGTGGAAAATCAGAAGTTTTGGAACAATACGGCCTGCTAGCTGATATTCCTACTGTGTTGATCTTTGGTGGTAGTCAAGGGGCTCTTAAGATTAACCAGGCAGTTATACAGGCATTACCTAAATTTTCACAAAAAGAATACCAAGTGTTGTATGCGTCAGGCGACCGTTATTATAATGAGTTGTCGGAAAAATTCGATGTAACAAAAATTAACCACAATCTTTCACTACAACCATATATAAAAAATATGACAGACGTTATGGCAAATGTAGACTTGTTGATTGGACGTGCTGGAGCGACATCGATTGCAGAATTCACAGCTTTGGGACTACCAGCAATTTTAATCCCTAGTCCATATGTGACAAATGATCATCAGACGAAAAATGCACAAAGTCTAGTGAATGCCGGTGCGGTCCAAATGATCACAGATGCGGAATTAACTGGTGAAAATTTAGTTGAAGCAGTTGATGAGATCATGGATAATGCCGAAAAAAGAGAGAGAATGGCCAAGGCTTCAAGACAAGAGGGTATTCCAGATGCTGCTGAACGTTTATGGTCATTGGTCAATGAAATCGTTAAATAATTTTTGGAGGTGAGGATCATTAGTCGTGAAGAGTTTCCAAAAGAAAGCAAAGAACAAGAAGAACAGCCGAAACAAGATCATTTAACACCATGGCAATTAGCAAATTTAGAGTATCTAAAACAAAAGGCACTTGAAAATAACGAGTCAGAAGTACCGTTGGAAAATTCTGAGCAATCGGATGAAACGTCAAACACTAGTGAACCTGCCGATGAAAAGCTTGAAGAACCAGAAGAAACTGTTAGTGAACCTTTAGAAGAGGATCTGGAAGAAGTTGAAGAAACTGCCAAAGGACCTAAAAATGGTTCGTTTTTAGAACGACTGCCTAATATCAAACATGAACGAAATCGTCGTTTAGTTCGCCGAGCTTCTATTTTGATCGGATTGTTCTCCATTCCAGCATTATTATTGTTGTATTATATCTCACCTTTGGCTAAACTGAGCGGGGTAAGCGTGGAAGGAAATGAACGAATCTCAGCAGAGACGATTGAAAAAGAACTTGGTTTTGCAGTCGGCGATAACTTGTGGCAACAATATTTTGATCGTAAAGATAAAGTAAAAACATTGAAAAAACAAGAATTACAAATCAAAGATGCAGAAGTCCATATAGAAGGATTCAATCATTTCAACGTACAAATTAAAGAATATCCTGAAATTGCTTATCTGGAAAGTGACGGTAAGTATTCACCGATTATTTCAAATGGAAAAATCATTCCGATTGAGGTTGAAAAAAGTGAAGGGGATCTGCCAATTTTAGAAAGCTTTACTGGACCAAAACGTATCCTAAAAGTACTTCAAGGGTATAAAAAATTATCTGAAGAAGTCAAACAAGGGATTTCTCAGATAAAATACGCACCTACGAATGAGAACAAAGAATTGTTGGAAGTTTTCATGAATGATGGAAACAAGGTTCTGGTAACAATCAATGATTTTGGGAAAAAAATGAATTATTATCCACAAATCGCTAAGGATATGGCTGACAAACAAATCAAAGGTGTTGTTGATATGGAAGCTGGGATATATAGTTATCCTTATGAAGAAGATACAACCGCTGAAAATCCGACACAAAACTCGGTAGATCAATCAGAAACACCAATTGTAAATGATTAAATTTATTACAAGAAAGTGTTGAATCTTCTTTTTCATTCTAGGGAAAATGTGTTAAAATTGAAGGCAGTGAATTACTTGCAAAAAATTATATTTCATGCTTGACAGTAAGTGAGAATATGGAAGCTGAATAAAGCATTTATTTAAAAAATAGGAGGGAATCCCATTCATGGCAAAAGCAGGAATGTATGTAGGCCTTGATATCGGGACAACATCGATAAAAGTTGTTGTTGCCGAGTACATCGATAGCCAAATGAATATCATTGGTGTTGGAAACGCAAAATCAGAAGGAATCAACCGTGGGATTATCGTAGACATTGATAAAACCGTACAGGCGATTCAACGAGCAGTAAAACAGGCCGAGGAAAAAGCTGGGATTCAGATTAAAAGTGTCAGCGTGGGACTACCTGCCAACTTATTAGAAGTTGAGCCATGTCAAGGTATGATCGCTGTTAACAATGAGTCAAAAGAGATTATGGACGAAGATGTTCGTAATGTCGCTTCAGCAGCAATGGTTCGTTCAGTTCCTCCTGAAAGACAAATCGTTGCGCTATTGCCTCAAGAATTTACTGTTGACGGCTTTGAAGGCATCAAAGATCCACGCGGTATGATTGGGGTTCGCCTTGAAATGTTTGGGCTAGTCTTCACAGGACCAAAAACAATCATTCATAACATTACAAAATGTGTGGAAAAAGCTGGATTATCTGTGGCAGAAACAGTGATTACTTCTTTAGCATTAACAGAATCTACTTTATCTGATGGCGAGAAAGACTTTGGGACGATTGTGATTGATATGGGTGGCGGTCAAACAACGACGGCTGTCATGCATGACAAGCAGTTGAAATTCACCCATGTCGATCAAGAAGGCGGCGAATTTGTCACTAAAGATATCTCTATCGTTTTGAACACGTCATTTAATAATGCAGAAGCATTGAAGATCAACTACGGGGATGCATATCCAAGTCGAACTTCTGCAGACGAAGATTTTCCAGTTGACGTTATTGGTAAAACAGAACCAGTTAAAGTTGATGAACGCTATTTAGCTGAGATTATTGAAGCACGTTTAGAACAAATTTTCCGTAAAGCAAAGGATGCTTTAGATGAGATTGAAGCGCTCGATTTACCCGGCGGTGTAGTTCTAACCGGTGGTGCAGCAAGTCTGCCTGGCGTGGTCGATTTGGCCGAAGATATTTTTGGAACGACAGTAAAATTGCACGTCCCTAATCAAATGGGCTTGAGAAATCCAGTCTTTACCAATGTCATCAGTATCGTTAATTATTCAGCAGAACTAAGTGATGTCTATCATTTAGCAAAATCAGCTGTAACGGGTGAAAAAGTGCCTCTATCTACTTCACCGCAAACAAGTGCTGTTTCAAATACACCAGTATATGATGATTATGAAGCAACCAATGACTATGAAGAAGAAACAAAACCAAAAAATGAAGAAAAAGTAAGTGGGAAGATTAAAGACTTCTTCTCTAATATATTTGACTAATTCACAGGAAAATAGTTTTTCTTTTGACTTTAGCAAAGCAGTTTAGTGGCATGATTTACGGATGAAAATGAAGATTTGCTTTTTCCCCTGAAAAAGTAATTACATTAGTATGAAGTAGGAGGAATAGAAAACATGGAATTCTCAATAGATAACAATATTAACGAAGGTGCGGTTATTAAAGTTATCGGTGTTGGCGGCGGCGGTGGCAATGCCATCAACCGTATGATCGAAGAAAACGTCAAAGGCGTTGAATTCATCGCATCAAACACTGATGTACAAGCACTTAAAAATTCAAAAGCAGAAACAGTTATCCAATTAGGACCTAAATATACGCGCGGCTTAGGAGCTGGATCACAACCTGAAGTTGGCCAAAAATCAGCTGAAGAAAGTGAGCAAGCTATCCGCGATGCATTAGAAGGCGCTGATATGGTCTTCATCACTGCCGGTATGGGAGGCGGAACTGGGACTGGAGCAGCACCAATCGTTGCAAAGATTGCAAAAGATCTAGGCGCTTTAACTGTTGGTGTAGTAACGCGTCCATTTAGTTTTGAAGGACCAAAGCGCGGCCGTTTTGCTGCTGAAGGAATTTCATTGCTAAAAGAAAATGTGGATACATTATTGATTATCTCAAACAATCGTTTACTTGAAGTTGTTGACAAGAAAACACCAATGCTTGAAGCATTCCGTGAAGCTGATAATGTTTTACGTCAAGGAGTCCAAGGTATCTCCGACTTGATCACAGCACCAGGTTACGTGAACTTAGACTTTGCTGATGTGAAAACAGTGATGGCTAATCAAGGAACTGCCTTGATGGGTATCGGTGTAGCTAGCGGAGAAGATCGTGTTGTTGAAGCAACGAAAAAAGCAATCTCTTCTCCATTACTAGAAACATCCATCGATGGTGCAGAGCAAGTGTTGCTAAATATTACTGGCGGTCTGGATATGACTTTATTTGAAGCACAAGATGCTTCTGACATTGTTGCAAATGCAGCAACGGGTGATGTGAACATCATTTTAGGAACATCAATCAGCGAAGAATTAGGCGATGAAATTCGCGTAACAGTAATTGCGACAGGAATTGATCCAACAAAAAAGGAGCGTATGGCTACTCGTAATACACAACGTGCTAGCCAAATCCAATCAGTTCCCCAAAAACAAAATTTAGATATTGAACCTACAAGAAATAATGAAAATCAATCAGCTTTTGGTGAATGGGATATTCGTAAAGAAGAAAATATCCGTCCGAAAGTTGAAGAAACACAATTCGACAATATCGAAAAGAAAGAATTTGAAACGTTCAATCGTGAAGAAGTAAAACCAGAAAAAGACGAAGAACTAGATACACCACCATTCTTTCGCCGTAGAAAATAAAAGGGGGAGAGCACATGATCGCTGAAAACTTGCATAGAATCGAGCAAGAGATTCAGGAGTCGTGTGCTCTTGTTTCACGTAATCCACAGGATATTACTATGGTTGCAGTGACCAAGAGTGTCGACTCCATGACAGCAAATGAACTTGTTGAATTGGGTGTTACTGATTTAGCAGAAAATCGAGTAGATAAATTACTAGAAAAAAAGCAGAATCTTTCTCAACATCAACAGCTTCATTGGCATCTTATTGGCAATTTACAGCGCCGCAAGGTAAAATTGATTATAAATGAAATTGATTACTTTCATGCATTGGATAGTTTACGTTTGGCACAAGAGATTCAAAAACGTGCGGAACGACCAATAAATTGTTTTATTGAAGTAAATGTTTCTGGTGAAGAATCAAAGCATGGCATCAAGCCAGAGGAACTTCATTCCTTTATTAAGGAACTTGCTGATTTGGATAAGGTCAAGATAGTCGGCTTGATGACGATGGCGCCTTATGAAGCAAGTCAGCAAAGTGTTCGCAAAATATTTGCTACATTGAAACAGCTTCAAGAAAGTGTGAAAAATCAAAACTTGCAGTACGCTCCTTGTACAGAATTGAGTATGGGGATGAGCCAAGACTTCAAAACGGCAATTGAAGAAGGTGCCACGTTTGTTCGGATTGGAACGGCACTATTTAAGAAAGGTTAGGTAAAGTTAATGGGAATTAGTCTAGCAAAGATCACTGATTTTTTTGGTTTAGCAGATGATGATATGTATGAAGCAGCAACACCTACTCCCAAAAAGCAGGTTAGCCGCCCACAAAAAAGCGTACCTAAAAAGGAACGTGTTCTAAAAGAACGTTCTACCTATCAAAAACAAGAACGTCCAGTAAAAGAAAGAGTTCAGCCGGTTGCGGAACCCACTGTGAATCGACGAGCTGAATCAGTCGTAAAAAAAGCAGAAAGCGCACCGAAAATAAATGAAAAAATTGTTTCTATGCCCAATAATAGTTCTCGGACACAGCGGCTCGCTCCTAAAATGGAAGAAAAGCGAAAAGACCGTATTTCTGTAGTTGAACCAAGAGCGTATAACGAAGCGATGACGATTGCAAAACGTGTGGGACAAGGTGAAGTAGTTTTGATCAACTTCCAATCTCTTGATGAAATGAAAGCACGCCGTGTAGTGGATTTTCTAACAGGAGTGGTCTTCATGATTGATGGCGACATCAAACGTGTGGGAAATGAAATGTTTTTATGTACACCAACAAACGTTGAGATTACGAATTCAGCGTTGAGTTCAATGGTTGATGATGATATTTATGGATTAGAAATGTAAAGGAGACGCTTATTTGAATTTGCTTATTACACTTTTCAATGTTTTGAATCGACTAGTTTATCTTTATACAATTCTATTAGTCGTTTATGCGTTGATGTCATGGTTCCCTGGAGCCTACCAATCTAAATTCGGACAGCTTTTAGGCCGGATTTGCGAACCGTTTTTGAATTTGTTTCGGCGGTTGCCTTTACAATTTGGCGGAATTGATTTTTCAATCATGGCCGCGATCTTAGCATTAAATATTGCGATGGAGGTTTTACAAAAAATTCTGATTAATCTTATCTATTAAGGAGGTGGCAGTATGAATGCAAATGTCTATCAGCACTTTAGACCAGAAGAGCATCCATTTGTTGACAGTGTTGGCGATTGGTTAGAACAAGTTGAAAGCCAATACGCTCCTTATTTGACGAATTTTTTAGATCCACGACAAGCTTATATCTTAGAAACTTTGATTCGCGAAAACAGCGATTTAAAATTTTCTTTCTACGGTGGCTATGAACAAGCTGAACGCTGTCGTTGCATGATTTATCCGGATTATTACGAACCACAAATCGATGATTTTGAACTTGTAATGATCGAGATCAATTACCCGCAAAAATTTACAGAACTTTCTCATGGGAAAGTTTTAGGGACATTGATGAATGCAGGAATCAAACGTGATTATTTTGGGGATATTATTTCCGATGGGAATCGCTGGCAGATTTTCTTAGCGAAAGAATCTGCTAGTTATATAGAAAGTCAAGTTACTAAAATTGGTCGCGTGACGGTTCATCTGGAAGAACGTCCTTATACGGATATCATTGTACCAAAAGACAGCTGGACAGAAGAAATCACTACAGCGAGTTCATTGAGACTAGATGCGATTATTTCAACTGTTTATAATATCTCACGTCAGCGATCCAAACAGTTGGTCGAGGCTGGCAAAATAAAAGTAAACTGGTCTGTCAATGAACGTCCAGATTACTTGCTTGATTTATTAGATGTCGTATCGGTTCGTGGATTTGGTCGTATACAAATTCAAGGATTAGAGGGAAAGACAAAAAAAGAAAAATTCCGTTTGCGTTTAGGCGTTTTACGAAAATAAATTTATGAGGTGAACAAAAATGGCATTAACACCATTAGATATCCAAAATAAAAGCTTCTCCACTAAAATGCGTGGATATAACCAAGATGAAGTCGATGACTTTTTAGATATGATCGTTCGCGATTATGAAGATAGTATCGCAAAAAACCGTGAATTAGAAAAAGCATTGAAACATTCAGAAGAGAAATTAGAATATTTCAATGAGTTGAAAGAAGCGTTGAATCAATCTATTGTTGTGGCACAAGATACTGCTGATAAAGTAAAATCTTCTGCAAGCAAAGAATCTGAAGTAATCGTCAGCTCTGCTCAAAACCGTGCAGATGAATTGATTTCTAACGCAATGCAAAAAGCAAACTTATTAACAACAACTGCTGAAGATAAAGCAAAAGAGATTTTAACAGATGCGACTGCGAAAGCTCGTCAATTAGCTGCTGAAACAAATGACTTGAAAAAGAAGACACGGGTCTTCCATCAACAATTGTTGTTATTATTGGAAACACAATTGGATCAAGCACGCAGCGGGGACTGGGAAGAAATTTTGAAACCAATGTCAGCTTATGTTGGCAATGGTCATGAAGTTTTACGCGAAGTTTTATCTAATGAACTTGACAATGAGCCTGAGGTTGCAGTAGACTCAAATGAACCAATCGTTGATGATCAACCACAAGAAGATATGGGTTTGACGATTGATATTCCTGAATTGATTAAATCAGATGAAGACTAAGTTCTAGAACAGAAAAGCTAATTAGATTCATTCAGCGAGCCGATGATAGTGAAAGTTCGGCGGACCCTCTAATTGGAAAGATCCTCTAGAGTATTCGACTGTGAACAAGAGTAACAGCCGACGCGTCATTTGCGTTAACGATGATTAGAGGAAACTTAGGTTTCAAATTTTGGGTGGTACCACGACAAGCTCGTCCCTTTGCGGATGCGCTTGTTTTTTTTCGTCTAACTTATATTCGATAATAAATCAAGTTAGAAAGAATAATGAGTTATTATTTTAGCGTAGTGTAACTTAAGATTAGTTTTTTAAATTGATCTTTTAAAATAGAAAAAGGAGTCGATCGACAGTGAAGACAAAAGAAACACTTCAATTAGGAAAAACTGGTTTTCCAATGCGCGGAAACTTACCGAATCGCGAAGGTCAATGGGAAAAAGATTGGGAAGAAAATAAGGTCTATGAAAAACGTCAGAAATTAAATGAAGGCAAACCATCCTTTGTTTTGCATGATGGACCGCCTTATGCAAATGGGAACATCCACATTGGACATTCACTAAATAAAATCAGTAAAGACATCATTGTTCGTTCAAAATCTATGTCAGGTTTCCGTGCACCTTATGTCCCTGGTTGGGATACTCATGGATTACCTATCGAACAAGTGCTTACGAATAAAGGAATCAAACGCAAAGAAATGACGATGTCTGAATACCGTAAAAAATGTGAAGAGTATGCATTATCACAAGTAGATAAACAACGGGAAGACTTCAAACGTTTAGGTGTTGCGGGTGAATGGGACAAACCTTATATCACATTGACCCCAGATTATGAAGCAGCTGAGATTCGTGTCTTTGGTAAAATGGCTGAAAAAGGCTATATCTACAAAGGCCTTAAGCCAATCTACTGGTCACCATCTAGCGAATCTTCATTGGCAGAAGCCGAGATTGAATATAAAGATGTGAAATCACCATCTATTTTTGTAGCTTTCAAAGTAAAAGATGGTAAAGGAATCTTAGACACAGATACTTCTTTTGTTATCTGGACAACAACGCCATGGACATTGCCAGCAAACCAAGGGATCTCAGTGAATCCAGCCTACACTTATGTCGTTGTAGAAACAGCTGGAAATAAATATGTCGTTGCCAAAGATTTATTAGCTACGGTTGCTGAAGAATTAGACTGGACAGAACCTACAATCGTTAAAGAAGTTTCAGGTAAAGATCTTGAATACATGACGGCACAACATCCATTTTATGATCGTGAGTCATTAGTTCTTTTAGGGGATCATGTTACTTTAGATGCTGGTACTGGTTTAGTTCATACCTCTCCAGGACACGGGGAAGATGACTATTTTGCTTGGAAAAAATATCGTAACGATATTATTTCACCAGTAGATGATCGTGGTGTGATGACAGCAGATGCTCCTGGATTTGAAGGAGTCTTTTATGATAAAGCCAATCCGATGGTTACTGAACTTTTGAAAGAAAAGGGCGCGTTATTAAAACTAGATTTCTTCACCCATAGCTACCCTCATGATTGGCGGACGAAAAAACCGGTAATTTTCCGAGCAACACCGCAATGGTTTGCTTCAATCGATAAATTCCGTCAAGAAATTTTAGATGAAATTGAAAAAGTTGATTGGATTATTCCATGGGGAAAAACACGATTGTACAATATGATTCGCGATCGTGGTGACTGGGTAATCTCTCGTCAGCGCGCTTGGGGTGTTCCTCTGCCAATTTTTTATGGAGAAGATGGGGAAGCAATCATCACACCAGAGACCACAGAGCATGTAGCTCAATTATTTGCTGAACACGGCTCAAGTATTTGGTTTGAGCGGGAAGCAAAAGAGTTATTGCCAGAAGGCTTTACGCATCCAAGTTCACCAAACGGTAAATTTACAAAAGAAACAGACATCATGGATGTTTGGTTTGATTCAGGCTCTTCTCACGAAGCAGTTTTACGTCAACGGGAGAATCTAACCTTCCCAGCAGATATGTACTTAGAAGGTTCTGACCAATATCGCGGCTGGTTCAACTCAAGTATCACAACCAGTGTGGCGATTAACGGTGTAGCTCCTTACAAAGCAGTTCTTTCTCAAGGATTCACATTAGATGGAGAAGGACGCAAAATGAGTAAATCTTTAGGGAATACGATTGCTCCTGAAAAAGTAATCAAACAAATGGGCGCTGATATTTTACGTCTATGGGTCAGCAGTGTGGATTATGAAGCAGACGTTCGGGTTTCGATGGATATCTTGAATCAAGTGTCAGAAGTTTATCGGAAAATTCGTAACACAATGCGTTTCTTATTGGCAAATACAACAGATTTTGAACCGGAAGAACACGGTGTTGCTTATGAAAAATTGCGTTCGGTAGATAAATATATGTTGGTACGTTTGAATGAAGTAATCAAAACAGTCCGTGAAGAAGGATATGAAAAATACAACTTCACGCAAATCTATAAGACAGTTGTCAACTTCTTAACCGTTGATTTGTCTTCTTTCTACTTAGATTTTGCAAAAGATGTCGTATACATCCAAGCAGAAGATAGTTATGAACGCCGCTGCATGCAAACTGTTTTCTATCAAGCAGCCGTTGCATTGACGAAATTATTGACACCAATCATTCCTCATACAACAGAAGAAATTTGGACATATTTAAAAGAAGAAGAAGAATATGTTCAACTAGCAGAGTTGCCAAGTTATGAAGAATACCCAAATCAAAGCGAATTATTGGATACATGGAAAGCCTTTATGGACTTCCGCGATAAAGTTTTGAAAGCTTTAGAAGAAGCTCGTAAGGAAAAAGTAATCGGAAAATCATTGGAAGCAAAAGTGACGATCTATCCTAATGAACAAGTTGCGACCTTGTTAACGGCTTTAGATGCAGATTTAGCTCAATTATTGATTGTATCTCCAGACTCATTTAGTCTTTCAACAGAAGCAGCACCAGATACCGCTTTGGTATTTGATGATGTAGCGATCTTAGTTGAAAAAGCCGAAGGAGAGGTTTGTGATCGTTGTCGTCAAGTTCGGACGACCGTCGGTGAAGCCCCTAAATTACCAACTTTATGTGCGTCATGTGCCCATATCGTAGAAGAACATTATCCAGAAGCAGCTGCTGAAGGATTAGAATAGCAAAAAAACATGCCAGGAGAATTCTTGGCATGTTTTTTTTATAAAAGAGCGATGATCAGTGTGATCATCGCTCTTTTAAGTAAAGGATATTTCTATAAAGTGAGTTTATTTTAATTTTCCTCGTTCACGATACCATTGATCTGGTTGCCAAGCCCATTCGTGTCCATTTTTGGCTAAAAGATCGAAGGCACACTGCGGGCCCATTGTTCCAGCCGCATAATTAGGAAATCCTGGTGTAGTTTGATCCCAAGTATTGCGAATTCGGTCAACAATCTCCCAAGAATTTGCTACTTCATCCCAGTGGGAGAAGTTAGTGCCGTCGCCATGTAAGGCATCCAACAATAATTTTTCATATGCTTCCGGGCTGTTTTCAGTTACTTCAGCGCTTTGACGGAAATCTAATTTGACTGGTTCTGTATTAAACCCTTGCCCAATTTTTTTTCCGTTTAAGGTCAATGAGAATCCTTCTGTTGGTTGAATATAGATTGTCAAAATATTTTGCGGCAATTCTTCACCATCGGCTTCTGCTTGCTCAAAATTAAAGACATTGACAGGAACTTGTTTAAAGACGATATTGATTCGAGTCCCTTTTTCAGTCATTCGTTTTCCTGTTCGAACATAAAATGGAACACCGGACCAGCGGAAATTATCAATCAAAAATTTTCCAGCAACAAACGTTTCCATTAAAGAATCTTCAGCAACATTTGGTTCGTCACGATAAGCGCTGTATGTTTGATCATCTATCACACCAGCGTCATATTGTCCACGAACAAAATTTTGGAGAACTTCCTCAGAATCATACCGGCGAATGGCTTGGAGCACTTTGACTTTTTCTTCTCGGATTGATTGATTAGAAAAAGAGGTAGGGACTTCCATCGCTAACAACGCGACAACTTGTAAGATATGATTTTGTACCATATCTTTTAAAGCACCACTATGTTCATAGTAGCCGCCACGATCTTCTACGCCTAAAGCTTCAGAGAATGTAATCTGGACATTTTCAATATACCGATTGTTCCATAGTGATTCAAAGATATTGTTAGCAAAACGGATCACGGAAATATTTTGGATCATTTCTTTTCCTAAGTAGTGATCGATTCGGAAAATATCTTGTTCTGGAAATACGTTGCGGATTTGATCATTTAGTTTATTAGCTGAGTCATAATCAAAGCCAAAGGGTTTTTCAATCACTAAGCGGTTGTAACCAGTCGTTGTCAGAATCGCTTGGGATTTTAGATGATTGACGATTGTACCAAAGAATTGAGGTGCCATCGCTAAGTAATATATACGGTTGCCTTGTAATTGATAGGTATCATCCAATTGATCAGCTAATTCTTTTAATTGATCATAGTGCTCAGTGTCGTTGACATTGTGGGACAAATAGTAAAAATGATCAGAAAATTCTTGCGCTTCTTTGTCTGTAGGTGCCAAGTCTTTGATTGTTTCACGGACAATCTCCCGATAGTGTTCATCACTCCATGGTCGTCTAGCTGTACCAATTACAGCAAAATGATCTGCGAGATTTCCCTTTTTATATAGGCGAAACAACGAAGGATAAAGTTTTCGTTGTGCTAAGTCACCAGTACCACCAAAGATGGTGAATAATGCCGCTTGTTCCATACAATCCACTCCTAAATTATATAATATAGTCATTTTCAAATAAAAATGATTTTTTATTATCAGTCAATAAATATTAAGTTAGTTGTTTTCTCTTAAAAAGGCTGAGAAAACATTACTGATCACTTCTAGTTTCTTTAGAGATATACAGTGATCAATATGCAAGGTGATACAACGAATTACAGTGCGTCAACAAAAATCGTTGATGCCGCTTTGTAACTAATTGCCACTTCTTTTTGCTCATTTTGTAAAGTGATGGGTCCTTCATAAGCCGCAATACTTGTAATCGTATATTCTTCATGGATATTTACACCAAGATCCATCAAATAATCCAATAAATCTTTCTCATCCAAAACACGCGCAATTCGAACATTTGTACCTTCAGGATAGTTTATCAGCGTCTGACGATCATTTTCGTGAACGGTCTGTCCTTGTTGTGGAATCATTCCACCATGAGGGCAAAAGACAGGATGATTTAAATAATTATCCAATTTTTGTTCTAGTTGCGAAGATGTCACATGCTCTAATACTTCTGCCTCATCATGGACTTCATTCCATGAATAACCAAGGTGATCAACTAAGAAAACTTCCCACAAGCGATGCTTGCGAACGAGTGTACTGGCTTTTTCTAAACCGGTGGGCGTCAACTGAACACCTTGATAAGGAGAATGTTCAACAAGTTTTTCTTTGACTAGTTTATTGATCATCTCGCTGACAGAAGCTCCAGAAATGGACAAACCAGCAACGATCTTTTTATTGCTAACTTTTTCTTTATCGCCACCTAATTCTAATATTAATTTTAAGTAATCCTCACGATTTGGCGTCATTGATGTTCATCCTTTCATAACGAAGCATATCAGATTAAGTTTACCAAATAAATCTTTTTTTTTCCATTTGATTGGATTTTTCTTTAAAAATAGCAGATTAGTATAACAAAAGTAATTAAAAAAAAGTTCTAAGAACGCTTGCCTATCTTTTTAAAAAAAGGTAGTATATTAAAAATAAATGAGAATTGTCAAACTATTTAAAGGATGGATGTCAATGACAGAAGCAGAAGAACATGTATCAGCAGTTTCGACTATGTATGAGCCTTCGTTTGAGAAAGATGCATGTGGTATGGGATTTATTGCTCAGATGCAAGGCAAAGCTTCTCATCAATTGGTGAAGCACGCATTGACGATGCTGGAACGAATGAATCACCGTGGAGGTACTGGGGCAGAACCAGAAACAGGAGATGGTGCAGGGATTTTAGCGACACTTCCAGACGATTTCTTTCGAAAAGAAGCGAGCACCGCAGGGATATCATTGCCTGAACGGGGACAATATGCGGTAGGGATGTTTTTTTTACCAGCTGAAAAAAGACAAAAAGCAGGGTTGCAACAGGCTTTGGCAAAAGAAATCACAGAAGCAGGATACCAAGTTTTTTGGCAGCGAGATGTTCCATTTCAATATGAGAACTGTGGACCCGGCGCACAAAAAGTTATGCCTAGTTTTGTTCAGTTTTTCATAAAACGACCAGTAGAAGTTGAACAGGATCGTGATTTTGAGGATCGTTTGTATCGATTGCGACGTAAACTAGAGAAAATTTATCATCTAGGTGAGCTGACTATTTGTAGTTTGTCTAGTAAGACCATTGTCTACAAAGGAATGCTTCATGCCTACCAAGTCGGGATTTTTTATGATGATTTACAAGATGAAGCATTTGCTGCAAGTATTGCCGTAGTACATTCCCGTTTTTCTACCAATACGTTTCCTAGTTGGGATCGAGCACAGCCATTTCGCTTTTTAGCTCATAATGGCGAGATCAATACTTTACGGGGTTCGGAAAATTGGATGAAAAGCCATGGTATCGAAGTATACAACGAGGAGGATTCAGATTCTGCCAAGTTAGAAAATTGTATGGAGTATTTGTATCGTAATGGCCGTGATATTCCTCAAGCATTGATGATGATGGTCCCAGAAGCTTGGTCAGAAGAATCTGGCTTAGGCGAAGAGCTGGCGGCTTTTCAAGAATACAATGCCAGTTTTATGGCACCATGGGATGGTCCGGCAGCATTGTGTTTTACAGATGGTGAAATGGTTGGAGCGACATTGGATCGTAATGGCTTGAGACCTTCTCGCTACTCCATTACTAAAGATGGTTTTGTTCAAGTTGCCTCAGAATCAGGGGTTGTTGATTTTGCTCCAGCAAATGTTATTGAAAAAGGTGTCTTAGGACCAGCAAATATGATTTTAGTGGATACTATTCACGGAAAATTTTACCGCAATCAGGAAATCAAAGAAAAATATGCCAATGCGCATCCTTATAAAACATGGCTGAGTGAAAATCGAATCGAATTATCACAATTGGCAGAAGCTGAGTCTTACGAGACCTCCATGACTAAAAAAGAGTTGCAAAGAATGTGGAAACTAAATGGGTATAGCGATGAGATTATTCGCGGGGCGCTATTACCAATGGCAGAAAAAGGGGAGGAACCTGTTCTTTCAATGGGTTACGATGCACCGTTAGCTGTACTAAGTCATCAGCCTCAATCATTATTTACTTATTTTAAACAACAGTTTGCTCAAGTGACCAATCCGCCGATTGATGCAATCCGTGAACAATTAGTAATTGGTACGGAGATGTTCTTGGGTCGTGATGGTGATATTCGTGTAGAGACTCCGCAGAATTGTCAGAAATTAAAGATTGACAGTCCGGTACTCAGCAGTTCAAATTTTCAAAAACTTCTTGGATTGAATACAAAGGGACAAAAAACGGTAACAATCTCAACGCTATATTCATTGGGACAACACAATTCTTTAGAATTAGGCTTGGAGCAAATGTTTAAAGCTGCTGAAACCGCCATTGATAATGGAGGGACGATTTTAGTTTTAAGTGACCGTGGTTCAGAACAAGCAAAAATGGCGATACCAATCTTGTTAGCTGTATCAGGATTGCATAATTATCTAGTGAGAAAAGGAAAAGCTGCCTGTGCGAGTTTAGTAGTTGATTCTGCAGAGATTTGTGAAGTCCATCACTTCGCTACATTGATTGGTTATGGGGCTAGCGGAATTCACCCATACGGTGCCTATGCCACATTAAGTGACTTTACTATTGAAAATGGATTGGAAAATTACCGTAAAGCTGCTGAAAAAGGAATCGTGAAAGTGATGTCACGAATGGGGATTTCCACCATCACAGGGTATCAAGGAGCACAATTGTTTGAAGCGGTAGGAATCAGCCAATCGGTTATTAAAAACTATTTCACTGGAACTGTCAGCCGAATTAGCGGATTAACTTTACGACAAATTGAAGAAGAATATTTACAGCGTCATCAACTAGCTTACGGTCCGAGACAAAATGATTCACTGGCTTCTGGTGGAAGTTTTCAGTATAGAGCAGAGGGAGAACATCATTTGTTTAATCCCAAGACAATCTACAGTTTCCAACAAGCAGTTCGTGCGGGCGATTACCAGCTGTTCAAACAATATGTTACTGAGATGAATCAGGAAGCATTAGATGAGCCGACCAATTTACGTGCATTGTGGACATTTAAAACAAATCGTCCGGCAGTGAGACTGTCGGAAGTAGAGCCAGTCAGTAAAATCGTGAAACGCTTTAAAGTCGGAGCAATGTCTTACGGATCATTAAGCGAAGAGGCACATCAATGTATCGCTGAGGCCATGAACGCAATCGGAGCAAAATCTAACAGCGGTGAAGGCGGAGAAAATCGCAAACGCTTCAAGCCGCAAGCAGATGGAAAAAATTTCAATAGTAAGATTAAACAAGTCGCCTCCGGACGTTTTGGTGTCAATGCCGAGTATTTAATGAGCGCGGAAGAATTACAGATCAAAATGGCCCAAGGAGCAAAACCAGGTGAAGGCGGTCAATTACCTGGAAATAAAGTCTTTCCTTGGGTGGCAGAAATTCGCGGTTCGACACCAGGTGTCCGTTTAATTTCACCACCGCCGCATCATGATATTTATTCGATCGAAGATTTGGCCCAATTGATCCATGACCTAAAAACCATCAATCCTTATGCAAAGATCAATGTTAAATTAGTTTCAAGTACAGGTGTAGGTACAATTGCAACAGGTGTGGTTAAAGCAGGTGCAGATGTCGTAGTGATTTCAGGTTATGATGGCGGAACGGGAGCTTCACCGCGAAATTCACTTCGAGATGCGGGCTTGCCATGGGAAATGGGCGTTGCTGAAGCACATCAGACATTGGCGATGAATAATTTACGTCAGCGGATGACTCTAGAAACCGATGGGAAGTTGATGACTGGTCGCGATGTAGCGATGGCGATTTTGTTAGGGGCTGAAGAATATAGTTTTGCTTCATTAGCATTAGTTGCGATAGGCTGTGTCATGATGCGGGTGTGCAGCTTGAATACATGTCCTGTAGGAATTGCTACGCAAAATCCAGCGTTACGAAAGTTCTTTGTAGGAAAACCTGAACATCTGATTAATATGATGTATTTTATCGCCGAAGATCTACGAGAAATCATGGCTGAATTAGGTTTTAGAAGTATTGATGAGATGGTCGGACACACAGAAGTATTGGAACCGCGCTTTCTTGCTAAAGGAAAAGCAAAATCATTGGACTTTTCACGGATTCTTTCAACAAGTGTAGGGATTCAGCGTAAAACAGAAGATCCATTTAAAGAAAAACGCGAATGGTCTGAGCTGGATCAATTTGCTGAAGCGGCCATCAAAAATGGCGAACAATTAGAAATGAATTGCACCATCAACAATGTTGATCGAACAGTTGGTGCACGAATGGGCGGTTGGATTGCAGAACGATTTGGAAATTATAAACTAATTCCAGGACAGATTAAATATACTTATACTGGAATCGCCGGCCAAAGTTTTGGTTCATTTATTACTCAAGGAATGGAACTAAAATTGATTGGTGAAGGCAATGACTATGTAGCCAAAGGTTTAAGCGGTGGTCGAATAATCGTCGTACCGCCAAAAGATGCGGCTTACGATATAGAAAATTCCCCGATTGTTGGTAATGTTGTGTGTTTTGGTGCAAACCGTGGTGAAGGGTATTTTCGCGGAAAAGCTGGTGAACGTTTCTGTGTCAGAAACAGCGGTGCAACAGTTGTTGTTGAAGGTGTTGGTGATCATGGTTGTGAATATATGACCGGCGGTACTGCAGTTATTTTAGGACCGACTGGCCGAAATTTTGCTGCAGGAATGTCTGGCGGGGTTGCTTATGTTTACGATCCGACAGATACTTTTTCTAAAAAGTGCAACATGGAGATGGTTGAACTTTTCAAATTGGGTGAAACTGGCGATGACATGATCTTAAAAGAAATGATTGAGAATCATCTGGCATATACAGATTCATTGAAGGCGGCTGAATTATTGGATGACTGGGAGAATGCTCAGAAACACTTTGTTAAAGTTTATCCAAAAGAATATCATGAAATGGTTCGCATGACTGAACAATTAGCGAAAACTGGCTTAACTGGGGAAGAGCTGATTGAAAAAGCCTTCATCGAAGTAATCGGTGAGCAAACAGCACCGATTGGAAAGGAGCGTGGCTAAGATGGCAGATCCATTTGGTTTTTTAAAATACCAACGTAAAGATAATCCATATCGTCCAATCACAGAACGGATTAATGATTGGGAAGAACTACAAATACCACTTAGCGCAGAAGAAAGACAAGAACAAGCCGCACGTTGTATGAATTGCGGGATTCCTTTTTGTCATACGGGTGTTTTCTATGGAGGGAAACGGGCGGTCTCAGGTTGTCCCAATGATAATCTGATTCCTGAATGGAACGATCTCGTTTTTCGTGGGGATTTCAAAAATGCATTTGAACGGTTGGTCAAAACAAATCCGTTGCCAGAGATGACTGGGCGGGTCTGCCCTGCTCCTTGCGAAAAAGCTTGTACTGAAGGATTGAACGGAACGGGTGTGACAATTCATGATAATGAACGATTTATCATCGACCATGCGTTTGAAAATGATTGGGTCAAAGCAGATGGTCTGCCAGCTGAGCGAACGGGCTTCAAAGTAGCAATTATTGGTTCAGGTCCAGCGGGACTTTCTGCCGCCTGGCGACTAAATCAATTGGGTCATCAAGTAACTATCTATGAACGCAGCGATCAGGCCGGTGGTTTACTCATGTATGGGATTCCTAATATGAAATTAGACAAAGAAGTCGTTCAACGCCGAATCGATGTGATGAAGGAAGTTGGGATTGAATTTGTTTTGAACACAGAAGTTGGGGTAGATATTTCGGCTGCTGAGTTACAAAGAAACTATGAACGTATAATAATCGCTAGTGGTGCCAGTGTTCCACGAGACTTGAAAATCATAGGTCGTGAATTAGACGGGATTAAATTTGCAGTGGATTACTTGACTGAATGTACAAAAGATGTGTTACAGCATGGAAAGCAAGCGGCTGCTCAAAAATTATCAGGTAAGCATGTAGTCGTGATTGGCGGTGGCGATACGGGGAATGACTGTATCGGATCTGCGCTTCGACAAGGTGCAGCTTCTGTCAAACAATTAGAAATCACCCCACAACTGCCTAAAATTCGTGCAACCGACAACCCGTGGCCAGAATATTCGATGATTGATCGAGAAGGCTATGGTCAAGCAGAGGGAAAGACAAAAAACACTGAATTGACAGACTACAGTACTGCGACGACAGCATTTATCGGAGCGGAGCGAGGCCAAGTGATTGCAATTGAAACAAATCAAGTGGATCATCAATTCCAGCCGATTGATGGGACGAAAAAAACAGTGAAAGCTGATTTGGTTTTGTTAGCGATGGGTTTTGTCGGAGCTGAAAAAAGTCTATTGAATGACTTTGGTATACAAGAAATCTATCAAGATTACACTACAAATAATGAAAAGGTTTATGTGGCAGGAGATGCTAGACGTGGTCCAAGTCTAGTGATCTGGGGGATTCGTGAAGGTCGCAAAGCTGCTGAAAACGTGGATCAAGTATTACGTGCATTGATTCATCAATAAATTAATCCAAAAGATTACTAATTATGATATAAATGAAAACTAGACAAATTATCCGAACGATAGAAGACGGAAAGCAACTGCTCATCATGCAGTTGCGACGAGGCTTGCTAAAGCATAGAAGCAAGCCATCCGCTATCGTTCGGATAGTTTTTTTGAACTAAAATGTTCGCAAACAGCGATTTTGCTGGATTTGTGAAGTATTGATTAATGATTCCTCATTTATTGTTTGAGTGGAAGAATTGGAAACGAAACGTCTTCTAACTCATCATAAAGAGTTACTGGTGTACCGTTTTTTGTTTTAATCAATAAATGGTAGCCATATTGATCTTGAATTGCCAATTTTTGGTCGCTCAATTCAATCAAATGATAGATGATGGCAGTGCCATCTAAAATAATCGAAAGATCTGGATAGATTGTAATAGTGTGAGTTTTATGACTTTTAGGATGACTGAATGTCCAAGAACCGACATAAATAGTATTTAGATCTTTTGCTTCACGTTTTTGAACAAATCTCTTACTCACTGCCGCCACACCAAGGGAGGTTGCACTGAGTAAAACAGGCCATTTCAATCTCATCAAAAAAACTCCTTTCACACTTTTAGACTAAGCAAAATGTTCATTGCTATCAGCACTCATTACAATAAATGTTCTTAAAAAAATTAGGTAGAACAGAACCAATAGCCTTTTTACCTTACTTTGTTATACTATATAATAAAGTAAGGATTCTTTCCATCCGACTTAAGGACTATTTAACTTTTTAAAAGGACGCTGATAGAAAATGAACTATTCTGCCATTCAGCTAGCTGTTTTTATTGAAAGAAGAAATCGGTTTGTGGCTTCTTGTTGTTTGATAGAAACGGGTGAGGTGATCGTCACTCATGTAAAAAATACAGGACGCAGCAAAGAATTATTAGTAGCAAATGCTTTAGTGGCAGTGAGTCATCAACCGTCACTCAAACGGAAAACGGCTTACGATTTGATTGCAGTCAAAAAAGGAGAAAGTTGGATCAATATCGATTCACAGATTCCTAACGCATTAGCAGCAGAAGGAATCTTAGCAGGGCAGATTCAATTACCAAAATTAAAAGGGCAGATCACCTATTTAAAACGAGAATTTACCTTTGAACATTCAAAATTCGATATTTATTTCGAGACAGATCAGCAAGAAAAAGGATTTGTTGAAATCAAAGGTATGACGTTGGAAAATCAAGGGATCGGGGCGTTTCCTGATGCGCCAACGCTAAGAGGATTGAAACATGTAGAAGAATTACGCTTGGCACAAAAAATAGGGTATCATTGTTATGTCTTATTTATCGTACAATTTTTACATATTCAAGTCGCAACGATTCATCGCAATATGCAGCCAGCACTTTATGATGCGATAAAAATGGCTGAGACAGACGGCGTACAAGTTTTGGCGTATAATTGTGAAGTAGACCAGAAGACTATTTCAATCAAAGGAGCAGTTCCTTTTGATTTGAAACAAAAATTTATTGATCCAAATCATTGAAAGGTGGAGAAGTCATGATTAATTTAGGTATCATCGGAACAAATTGGATTACTGATCAATTTGTTCAAGCGGCACATGAAACTGGAAATTATCAGTTAGTAGCCGTTTATTCTCGAAAGTTAGAAACAGCACAAACATTTGGTGAAAAATACGGCGATGTGGAATATGCGACCGATTTGGAGACATTTTTTGCCCTCGAACATTTGAATACCGTGTATATTGCTTCACCTAATAGTCTGCATTTTGAACAAGCCAAACAAGGAATCTTAGCTGGTAAGAACATCATCGTTGAAAAACCTGCCTTTTCAACACCAAAAGAAATGGCTGAGATTATCGAGTTAGCTAATCAGAAAAACGTCTTTTTCTTTGAAGCAGCTCGTAATATCCATGAGCGAGCTTTCAAAACAGTCGCAGATTTTCTGCCATTAAAAAACCAGATCATTGGGGCAGATTTTAGTTACATGAAATACTCTTCACGCTACGACAAAGTCTTAGCTGGCCAAGAACCCAATGTGTTCTCTCCTCACTTTTCAGGCGGAGCATTGGTCGATCTTGGTGTTTATCCGATTTATGCAGCGCTGGCGTGGTTTGGTCTGCCAAATGAAAGTATTTATTATGGCCAAAAGATCGCAACAGATGTGGATGGTATCGGTACAGGGATCTTGCGCTATGATCATTTTGACGTCACGATTCGAACAGGGAAAATCGGAGATAGTTTCCAACAATCAGAGATTTATTTGACAAATGGGACCTTAGTGATGAATGCGATTAATTCGATTGATGAAGCAGTATTTCATGATCGCAACCATCAGCGCAGAGAAAAATTATCTGTTCATCAATTGGAAAATCCTATGATAGAAGAAGCCGAAAACTTCGCGCAAGTGATCTTGAATCCAACTGACCACAAGTTGGGGACTGAGTATGAAGAATGGGTCGAATTATCTCGTAATGTGAACCAAGTGATTTATGATATGCGAAAAAGTGCGGGTATCGTTTTTGATGCTGACGAGGAATAGAGGAAACTATGAATAATCAGGATTTTGTTCCATTTTTACAAAAAAATTGGCAGGAAGCCGGGTTTCAAAAACCGGCACTGATCCAATCAAAAGTTTTTACAGCGATTACTGAAGGCAAAAATCTTGTTGGAATCGCTCCAACTGGCAGCGGTAAGACATTGGCTTATTTACTGCCGTTGTTTAACAAACTAATACCAGGAAATCCCAGTCAACTTTTAGTTTTGACGTCTTCGCAAGAATTAGCGATGCAAGTCGTTGAAGTGGCTCGTAAATGGCTCGCCGGCTCAGGCATGAAAGTTCAGCCATTGATCGGCGGGGCCAATGTCAAACGACAACAAGAGGCATTGAAGAAAAAACCAGAAGTATTGATTGGGACACCAGGTCGTGTTTTGGAATTAATTACAGCTAAAAAAATCAAAGCGCCGACTATCAAAACCATCGTTTTTGATGAAGTAGATCAATTAGTCCAAGGACAAAGTCTGCAGCTCATTCAACAAATAGTCAAAGCGACGGATAATAACACCCAACATTTATATTTTTCTGCAACAGCAGATGTTGTTTTAGCGGAATTGAATCAGTTTGAATCGGAATTGCTATTGGTCGATGTAACAGAAGAAGACGATAGTCAAGGAGACGTTCAGCATTTTTATTTAGAGGTCAGTGAGCGTAAAAAAGTCGAGCAATTACGGCGGTTATTGAATTTGCCATCGTTTTGGGGAATGGTGTTTTTCAATCAATTAAACGATATGGGAAGCGCTGAAGAAAAATTACTTTTCCACCACTTACCAGTTGCCAGTCTCGCATCGGATCAAGCAAAAATGTCTCGTAAAGCAGCCATTGAACAATTTAAAAAACATCAAGTCTTAGGTTTGTTGACGACCGATCTAGCAAGTCGCGGATTAGATATCGAAGCATTGCCATTTGTGGTGAATACAGATGTTCCGCTAAGTGAGGAAAGTTACCTCCATCGGGCCGGTCGCGTTGGCCGAATGGGGAATACTGGGGTTGTCATCACATTTGTCACACCGCAAGAAAAAGCAGATCTAACTAAGATTGCTAAGAAACTTGATTTAAATCTTGCACCAATCTATCTATTTGGTGGAGAATTATTGACACAAGCACCTATTAAAAAAAGTGAAAAGAAGAAAAATGAAAAAAAGAGTAAAAAAAGCAAAGGGAAAAGACGGAAATAAGTCTTTTCCTTTTTTTGCTAGTAGAATAGTTGAACAGTGAATGGATTAATTGTCTGCACATCTTGCTAAAAGAAGTTAAAATCGCTACAATGATAAAGTCCTGTTCTCGTAGCTCAGTAGGATAGAGCGATCGCCTCCTAAGCGATAGGTCGCTGGTTCGATTCCAGTCGGGAACATAAAAAACCACTTAGAAATTTTTCTAAGTGGTTTTTAGCTTAGGCCCAGTCACCATTTCTGAAAATAGGAACTCTTGAACCATCTTTACGGATACCGTCGATATTCATTTGAGCAGATCCTACCATAAAATCAACATGAGTCTGGCTGCTATTCAGGCCAGCATCGGCTAATTCTTTTTTCGTCATCTCAGTACCGCCTGCAACACTAAAAGGATATGCTGCACCAAGTGCTAAATGATTGGATGCATTTTCATCAAACAAGGTATTGAAGAAAGTAATGCCTGATTGAGAAATGGGAGAAGGGTCTGACACCAAGGCTACTTCACCTAAATGTTTGGCCCCTTCATCAATTGCCAATAATGATGCCAATACATCTGTTCCATTTTTGGCAGAAAATTCAACGACTTGCCCATTTTTAAAAGTAAATTTCATTTCATTTAATGTCGTTCCGGCATAGCTTAATGGTTTCGTACTAGTGATATAGCCGTCCACCCGGTTACGATCAGGTGCAGTGAATACTTCTTCTGTCGGCATATTGGCCATAAATTCGTTGCCATCGGCAGCAAAACTGCCAGCACCTTCCCAAACATGATTTTCTGGCAAACCAATAACGATATCGGTGCCAGGAGCAGTGTAGTGAAGTGCAGAAAATTGTTCTTTATTCAGACGTTCAGCTTGTTCTCGCATAGTTGCGTCATGTTTCTCCCAAGCTTTGACTGGGTCTTCTGTGTAGATACGAGTCGTTTTAAAAATTTCTTGCCACAATCGATCCACTTGTTCTTCGCTTGAAGCAAGTTCTGGAAATACTTTTTCCGCCCACGCTGGGCTAGCGGCTGCCACAACAGTCCAACGTAATTTATTTGATTGAGTGGCTTCCATGACTGCTTGCAAGGCTTTTCCTCGAGCTGCTTGGAAAGCGGCCACACGATTAGTATCTACACCTAATAAGGCATCTGGATTTTGTGAAACAATACTGATTCGCGTCACACGTTTTTGGGCAAAGTCATTTGCCTCATCAATTTTATAGGCGGGAACTTCAGTGATTCGCTCCTCTGCAGCATGACTTAAAAATTCGCGTTGGATGGTGTCGTCGTTCCATTGTACGAGAACTTCGGCCGCGCCTAATCGGTAGGCTTCTTTAGTGACAAGGCGAGCCAATGTCGCTTGTTCCACACTAGCATAAACGACAACAGTGTCTTTTTTTTGGATATTTACCCCAACTTTAGCAATTAGATGGGCATATTTTTGTAAGAGTTCTTCAAAATTTGGTAAAACCATTTTTATTCCTCCTTTTTCATCATTCTATCTTAGCATTTCTTAGATTTTCTCAAAAGAAGTGAGGCTCAACTGATAAAAAAAGATGCCCCGATTCGGTGCATCTGTTGTAACCGTCTATGAGGCTGCTTCGACGATTTTTTTTGCGAAAGCTTCTAAGTTTTCAATGTCTTCCTCTTCAGCTGCCATTTCTACTTTGACACTATCGGCACCTCGAGATGCTCCAGTTTTTAAAAAGGCCGCGTCAAAATCATCAACTGATTTACAATATTGATCATAAAAACTATCTCCTGAACCGCATACACCAAAAATTTTTCCGCTTAGATCCAGTTCTTGCAGATCTTCATAGAAATCCATGATCTCATCAGGTAAATCTCCTTCACCATAAGTATAAGTAGCAACGACACAAATGTCGGCATCTTCAAAATCTTCGGCATCTACTTGCGTACATTCATCGATTTCCACTTCAAGATCTAAATTCTCGAAAGCTTCAGCGACGATGTCGGCGATTTCTTCAGTATTTCCAGTCATACTGGCATAAACGATTTTTGCTAATGTCAAAAGAATTCCTCCTTAGCTTTAAGCTAAATTTATGGTCATTATATCAAAATAAAAATCAAAAGGAAAACACCGCTTTTTAACCATTTGTTCGCTTTATAGTGTTATGTTAAAATAAATAAGATGAAAAAGGATGTTTGCCCAATTTTTCAGACATCAATGATAAGCAAGTAAGCTGTGAAAAACTACTAATGTATATCATTCGATAGTCAAAAAGACAACCAGTTTGAACATCTGAGCCATTTTTCACCAGAAAAGTAGATAGATTAAAAGAAATTAGGAGACGAGAACATGATTACTTTAAAATCACCCCGCGAAATTGAAATGATGAATGAATCAGGCGAATTATTGGCTGATGTCCATCGTCATTTACGAGATTTCATAAAGCCAGGAATTACTAGTATGGATATTGAAAAATTTGTTAGGAACTTTATTGAAAGTCATGGTGGGATAGCTGCTCAAATAGGTTTTGAAGGGTATGAGTATGCAACTTGCTGCAGTATCAATGACGAAATTTGTCATGGTTTTCCAAGAAAAAAACCGTTAAAAGATGGCGATTTGATCAAAGTAGACATGTGTGTCGAATATAAAGGTGCCATGTCAGATTCTTGTTGGTCTTATGCAGTCGGGGAAGTGTCACCAGAAATCAAACGATTGATGGAAGTGACGAAAAAAGCGATGTATCTAGGAATCGAACAAGCACAAGTCGGCAATC
Organism: Enterococcus dongliensis; assembly: GCF_031927985.1. NCBI lineage: Bacteria > Bacillati > Bacillota > Bacilli > Lactobacillales > Enterococcaceae > Enterococcus > Enterococcus dongliensis. The sequence goes on along the minus strand of NZ_JARPZC010000009.1, from coordinate 19,624 downwards.
GGATCGGAGATATCGGTCATGCGATTCAAACTTATGCAGAAGGTGAAGGATTTTCTGTTGTTCGGGATTTTGTCGGACATGGCATTGGACCAACGATTCATGAAGAACCAGCGATTCCGCATTATGGTGTTGCCGGCAAAGGATTACGCTTAAAAGAAGGTATGGTCATTACGATTGAACCAATGATCAATACAGGTGAGTGGCAAATGAAGATGGATCCAAATGGTTGGACCGCTTATACGCGTGATGGCGGCTGGTGCGCGCAATATGAACACACCTTAGCAATCACAAAAGAAGGACCAAAAATTTTAACTTCACAAGGTGAAGAAGGAACTTACTAAGATGACGAGGACTTTATGGGACCAATAGATAAAATTAAAAAGAATAAGAAACTAATGGATTTTATCCAATCGATCCGCAAACATTTAACAGAAACAGAAATAGGCGACCGCTCAGTGGTAGTTGCCTATTATTTGTTGCTGTCTTTTTTTCCGCTGCTGATTATCGTAGGAAATTTGCTGCCATACTTTAATATTACACCGGAAATCGTCTTACCTTATTTAAGCGAAGCGATTCCACCGAATGTTTTCAGTTTTTTAAAGCCAGCAATCGTCGGCTTGTTAGAAGATACTTCAGGCGGGATGTTGTCCATATCTGTATTAGCTGCCTTGTGGTCTTCTAGTCGTGGGATTAATGCCTTGCAAACAGCGTTGAACCGGGCGTATGGAGTGGAAAAACGTGGGAACTTTGTGATTAGTCGAATCGTGTCAGTTGGGATCGTGGGGATCTTTATGATGGCGATTGTAGCTGTCGCCTTGTTTTTCAGTGCAGGTCAAGTGATTTTAGATGCTTTGCAGCAATTATTACACTTTTCACCTGATATTATTGATACATTTTTAACCTTGCGTTGGCCAGTAACATTGATTGGGTTATTAGTGATTCTAGGCGGATTATATATCGTGATTCCTAATGCACGCGTACGACCAAAATATGCATTGCCTGGAACGATTTTTGCAACAGTTGGCTGGATCGTCTTAGCTCAAGGGTTTAGTCTGTATGCTCAAACTTTTGCACAACGTGTTTCTGGGTATCAAATCATCGGAAGTTTTATCGTTTTGATGTTTTGGCTGAATTTTTCCGCGACAATCATTATTTTAGGCGGTATATTGAATGTGACAATCGAAGAATATCTCACAGGTCAAGAGGTCAAAGAGGGATCCAATCGTGTGAATAAGTGGTTCAATAAATTAAAAGAGCGATTTACGAAGAAATAATCTCAAGTTTTGTTGTAAGATGTGAAGAGGACCTTGTAAAGAACGTTGGATCTTATATAATAATTTTAGAAAAGGGCAGGTGGCAACATGTTAGTATCTTTCGGACTAATTATCAGGTATTTTTTAACATTCTTGATTGCATTGATTTTGACTCCGATTTTTAAAATAATTTCTGTCCAAACAGGATTAGTCGATAATCCCAATGCACGCCGAATGAATCAAGTACCGATGCCTAGTGCAGGTGGTTTGCCGATCTTTATTACTTTTGCTATCTCTTCATTAGTCCTATTTCGTGAAGTGATTCCTTTTGACTATATTAGTAAGATTTTATTGGGTGGCTTGATCATCGTGATCACCGGATTACTTGATGATAAGTATGAACTTACTCCTAGACAAAAAAGTTTTGGGATTTTATTAGCCGCACTTGTCGTTTATTATTTCGCAGGGATTCGTTTTAATTTCTTTACAGCGCCGTTACTTGGTCGGATTAATCTTGAGTGGTTGAGTTTACCAGCAACACTGTTTTGGATTTATGGAATCACCAATGCATTGAATTTGATCGATGGATTGGATGGATTAGCTTCTGGAGTATCGATTATCGGATTAACGACAATCGGTGTTATCGGGTATTTCTTTTTGCATTCATCGACAGTCTATATCTCATTAGCAATCTTTTGCCTAGTCGCAAGTATTATGGGATTTTTCCCTTATAATTTTCATCCCGCTAAAATCTATTTAGGGGATACCGGAGCTTTATTTTTAGGCTTCATGATTGCGGTGCTGTCATTGCAAGGATTGAAGAATGTTACGTTCATCTCTTTAATCACTCCGCTGATTATTTTAGGTGTACCAGTAACAGATACTTTTTTCGCAATGGTTCGTCGCAAAGCTAAAAAATTGCCTATTTCTGTAGCGGATAAACAACATTTGCATCATCGGTTGCTGAACTTAGGGTTCACCCATCGAGGAGCGGTTTTGACAATCTACGCCATTGCAGTGTTGTTCTCATTTACAGCGTTATTGTTAAATTATACGAGTCGCATAGGAACGATTGTTTTGATTGTCGCCATGCTTTTTGCGTTGACTTTTCTTTTAGAATTAATTGGTTTGATCAGTGAAAAATATAGTTTCATTACAAAAAGTTTTCGTTTCTTCGGAAACAAGGATTATCGTTTGCAAGTGCTGCATAAATATTTCAAGAAATGAGTGTTATCGTTCGTGATGAATAGCAAGGATATGAATGTGACTGTCAGCATCGTGACTCATAATAGTGATAAGATTTTTTTGAGTCTGGATGCATTGATCAACACATTAGGTGATGATCAGACGATTCAGATCAAAATTTTTGATAATGCTTCAGAACCGGCGTATCGCAAGCGGTTAAGCAAATATCTCACCTATTCATTTGTGACGATTGATTTTTATAAAGAGAACAAGGGATTTGGGTTTGGGCATAATAGCAATTTGTTGAATACTTCTGGCTATGGCATTATTTTCAATCCAGATATCATTCTTTCAGAGAATCAATTGAAAGAAATGGTCACACATTTAGCAAGTCGGCCGGAGTGTGCATTGTTAGCGCCCAAAATTTTAAATGAAGATGGAACGACACAATACTTGATCCGCAATCATTTAAATGTTTTTGATTATATCTTGCGCTTTGTTCCGTTTAAGTTTATCAAAAAAATGTTTGCTAACCGATTGGCTAAATTTGAATGTCGAGGATTACCAGATGATCAAGATAGTTATGTCCGAATGATCTCTGGCAGTTTTATGGTAGTAGACCTAGCTAAGTTCAATCAGATTGCAGGATTTGACGAACGGTACTTTATGTATTTTGAGGACAATGATCTTTGCCGCAAAGTGGAACAAGCAGAGTATAAAGTAATCTACAGTCCGCAATTTTCGGTGACACATCTATATGAACGCGGCGCAGTCAAAAATCGGAAATTATTTTTTATTTTCTTACAGTCGATGGGAAAATATTTCCACAAGTGGGGCTGGCAATTTTTTTGATGATGGAGGTAGGAAATGAATAAGCAGTCCAAGACGAGGATTTCCGTTTGTATGGCGACATATAATGGCCGTCACTTTATTGAAGAACAATTGAACAGCATCCTCCCACAACTTTCAGAATATGACGAGCTGATTATTTCCGACGACCATTCAACCGATGGTACGTGGGAATTTTTATTAGATTTAAAAACAAAAGATCCACGGATTAAGCTTTTTCAAAACAAAAACCAGGGAGTAATCGCAAATTTTGCGAACGCAATCGAGCAAAGTACCCAGCCGATTATTTTTCTGAGTGATCAAGACGATGTTTGGCAGCCAGATAAAATAGAAAAAATCCTGCCTTATTTTGAAAATCCACAAACGCAAGTCGTAGTTTCTGATTTAGTTATTGTAGACAATGACTTTGCCATTTTAGAGCCGTCTTATCAAGCGATGCGTCACACTCAAGCCGGATTTTGGCATAATCTTGTTAAAAGCAGTTATATTGGTGCAGGAATGGCTTTTCGAGCAACGTTAAAAGATATTGTCTTACCGATTCCAGCGACTGTTCCAATGCATGATATGTGGATTGGATTGCTGGCAGATTATAATCGAGGAGTTGTGTTTATTCCTGATCGGTTGGTTTATTATCGCCGTCATGGACTAAATGCTTCAGAGATCAAGACGACAGCTTCGCGGGTTCAACAATTTAAATGGCGCTGGAATGCTTTGCAATTGGTTAGAAAAAGAATAAAGGAAGTTAAAAAAAAGTAATAAAACGATTTTTCTACCACTTAACATCAGGTATAATGTTATCGTATGTATTGAAAAAGATGTGTATTCATCTAATTTATAAGACAGCAAACGATTTTTGCTAAATGACGGTTACATTTAACTGATGCAATAAACTTAGTTTATCTGGCGAAATGCCATATTGATAAGAAGATTGAATCCATAAGGAATAGGAAGTGTAAGTATGAAAGGAATTATTTTAGCAGGAGGCAGCGGGACGCGTTTATATCCGTTGACTAAAGCGACTTCAAAACAATTAATGCCGGTTTATGACAAACCAATGATCTACTACCCAATGTCTACGTTAATGTTAGCTGGAATCAATGAAATCTTGATCATTTCGACGCCACAAGACACACCGCGTTTTGAAAATCTTTTTGGTGACGGTCGTGAATTAGGCATCCATATTGAATATGCAGTGCAAGAAAGTCCAGACGGCTTGGCACAAGCGTTCATTATCGGTGAAGAATTTATCGGCGATGATAGTGTCTGCCTAGTTTTAGGCGACAATATCTATTATGGTGATGGATTGTCTAAAATGTTGCAACGAGCAGCGAAGAAAACTGAAGGCGCAACTGTCTTTGGGTATCATGTGAATGATCCAGAACGTTTTGGCGTGGTAGAATTTGATGGCGGCATGCAGGCTGTTTCCATTGAAGAAAAACCAGAAAAACCAAAATCTCATTATGCAGTAACTGGTCTGTATTTCTATGACAATGAAGTGGTTGAGATCGCTAAAAACATCCAACCATCTGAACGTGGTGAATTAGAAATTACCGATGTGAATAAAGAATACTTAAAACGGAATAAATTATCTGTTGAAGTAATGAGTCGTGGTTTTGCTTGGTTAGATACAGGGACCCATGAATCATTATTAGAAGCATCGACGTTTATTTCAACGATTGAAAAACGTCAAAACTTAAAAGTCGCTTGTTTAGAAGAAATCTCTTATCGAATGGGCTATATTTCAAAAGAACAATTGATTGAATTGGCACAACCGTTGAAGAAAAACCAATATGGTCAATACTTATTACGTTTAGCAGAAGAGGAATAATTATGGGAAAAATCAAAGTAACTGAAACAAATCTAACCGATGTTAAAATTATCGAACCTGCAGTTTTTGGCGATCATCGCGGCTTTTTTACTGAAAGCTATTCAGTAGAAGACTTTAAAGCAGCTGGCATCGATTTTGACTTTATTCAAGACAATCATTCATTGTCGACTCAACCAGGAGTGTTGCGTGGTTTGCATTTTCAAAAAGGAAAGTCTGCACAAACTAAGTTGATTCGTGTGGTAACGGGTGCAGTTCTTGATGTGATCGTGGACATTCGTAAAGGAAGTCCGACTTATGGAAAATGGGAAGGGTATATCCTTTCTGAACACAATCATCGTCAATTATTAGTCCCTCGTGGTTTTGCCCACGGTTTTGTGACATTGACACCGAATGTCAATTTCATGTACAAATGTGATAATTATTATGATGCAAAAGCAGATGGAGGAATCTCGTTTGCTGATCCAGATTTAGCAATCGATTGGCCGATTGCTATTGAAAAGGCAATCACATCAGAAAAAGATGCAAAACAACCAACCTTGAAAGAATTTGAAGCTGAAAATCCTTTCGTTTATGGTGAAATCTAGGAGGGAAATTAGATGAAAAATATTATTGTAACTGGTGGCGCCGGGTTTATCGGCTCGAACTTTGTCCATTATGTCGTGAACAATCATCCTGAAGTCCATGTGACAGTCTTAGATAAACTGACTTACGCAGGCAATAAAGAAAACTTAGCAGGTCTGCCTGAAGACCGCGTAGAATTAGTAGTAGGTGACGTAGCTGACGCTGATCTAGTCGATCGTTTGGTCCAAAAAACAGACGCCGTTGTTCATTATGCGGCTGAATCACACAATGACAATTCCTTAAAAGATCCATTTCCATTTATTCAAACAAATATCATTGGAACGTATACCTTGCTGGAAGCTTGCCGCAAACACAATGTACGTTATCATCATGTTTCTACTGATGAAGTATACGGAGATCTACCATTAAGAGAAGATTTGCCTGGTCATGGCGAAGGAGAAGGGGAAAAGTTCACTTCTGAAACAGCCTACAATCCTTCAAGTCCCTACTCATCAAGTAAAGCAAGTTCAGATTTGTTAGTCAAAGCATGGGTCCGTTCATTTGGTCTGCAAGCAACGATTTCTAACTGTTCAAATAACTACGGACCTTATCAACATATCGAGAAATTTATTCCCCGTCAGATCACGAATATCTTAAAAGGGATTCGACCAAAATTATATGGTGATGGAAAAAATGTTCGTGACTGGATTCATACAAACGATCATTCTTCTGCTGTTTGGTTGATTTTGACTAAAGGAGAAATCGGCGAAACGTATCTAATCGGTGCTGATGGTGAAGAAGACAATAAAACAGTCATGGAAATTATTTTAGAAGAAATGAATCAACCAAAAGATGCCTACGAACATGTAAATGATCGCGCTGGTCATGACTTACGTTATGCGATTGACTCAACACGTTTACGAGAAGAATTAGGCTGGGCACCAGAATTTACTAATTTCCGTGCAGGGATACAAGATACGATTAAATGGTATACTGATCACGAAGATTGGTGGAGTGCCGAAAAAGAAGCGGTTGAAAGCAATTACGCGAAAAACGGCCAATAATACAAATCAAAATCGGCAGGTGTATCCTGCCTTTTTTATGGGTTTTTCATTAAAGGCTCATAAACTGTGAGCAGCAGCTATATCTTTTTGAAAAAAATTAATAAGAATAAGGAGTCGAGATAAATGATTTTAATCACAGGTGGACAGGGACAATTAGGAACAGAATTGCGTCACTTACTAGATGAAAAGAAGATCGAATATGTTTCCACAGATGCTGATCAACTAGACATCACAGACAAAGAAGGTACCTACAAATTCATTACTGAGATGAAGCCAGAAATTATTTATCATTGTGCTGCCTATACAGCAGTTGATAAGGCAGAAGATGAAGCCAAAGAGTTAGATGAAAAAATCAATGTTGATGGTACGCGCAATGTGGCTGAAGGGGCAAAAGCAGCGGGCTCAACCTTAGTTTATATCAGTACAGATTATGTTTTTGATGGTAAGAAAAAAGAAGGTATGTATCAAGTGGATGATGCAACAAATCCATTGAATGAATATGGTCGTACGAAACTTTTAGGTGAAGAAGCCGTACAAGAAATCATGGAAGACTACTACATTATCCGGACTTCTTGGGTATTTGGTATTTACGGACATAATTTCATTTATACGATGCAAAAACTTGCTGAGACACATGATCGTCTAACAGTCGTAAATGATCAATTTGGCCGTCCTACTTGGACCCGTACATTGGCAGAATTCATGACCTTTGTGATTGAGAAAAAAGCGCCGTTTGGTGTTTATCACTTATCTAATGAAAATAGCTGTTCTTGGTATGAATTTGCCAAAGAGATCTTGAAAGACACACAAGTAGATGTGGCGCCTGTAACATCAGCTGAATACCCGCAAAAAGCTACTCGTCCACAATATGCGATCATGGATTTAAGTAAAACAACGGCACTAGGCTTTGAAATACCAACTTGGCAAGAAGCGTTAGCAAAATTTCTTGAATTAGCAGCTAAACAATAATTAAATGATTCGGAGGTGAGAAGTTTGTTTGAAATGGTAGTTGTTTTGTATAACATGACGTATTTAGAATCGTCGACAATTAAAAGTTTAAACGAACTGCTTGCCTCTGAAATTTTTTCTGAAATTAAAAATATCTTGATTTTTGATAACAGTGAACAAGCCACCGAACCTAGAGGATTAGATGAACGTTTCAGTTACTATCACAGTTTTCAAAATGTTGGCTTGGCGCAGGCTTATAATTATGCGTTAAGTCAATGCGGTGCTGAGACCAAATGGTTGGTCACACTTGATCAAGACACTGTTTTAACACACCATTACTTAAAAGAATTGATTCGAACGGCTGCAAAGGCAGCAAGCTCTGTCGTAGCATTAGCACCAGTCGTTACAGATAACACACAACAGATTTCACCTGTTCGCAGCGACACATTGCGTCCATTACATAGTACATTACCTCAAGAAAATCAAACCTATTCCCAAAATATCATGGTAATTAATTCAGCCACCGCGCTACGGATCAGTTTTTTGCAAAAAATCGGGGGTTATAATCTAGATTTTCCATTAGATTATTTGGATTATTGGCTAAGTTGGAAGATTTTTATTGAACATAAACAGATTCATATTCTAAAAACTGCGTTGCAACATCAATTATCGGTACTGAACTATGCAGATCAAATGTCTATTTTTCGTTATCAATCGATTTTACAAGCTGAAAAATGCTATTATTCTTTATACGAGACAAAATTATTTACACAATATCGCAGACAATTATTTTTGCGAGGATGCAAACAATGCTTGACCGGAAACTTTACTTACAGTAAAGAAACATTTAAATTTTTCATCTCAGGAGGAAACAATGGAAACAAGAGCACAAAAGCGGGCGAATGAGGAAGCCTATGAAAGAACTAATCCTTTTAAATGGATGATAGACCAGATCATTCGTTTTCGTTATTTGATTGGCTTAATTTTTCTAATTTTGATTGTTGCCCTGAATTTAAATGGGAGTTCAATCGGCTCATGGGATAAAATTGTTTCAGAGCGCAGTGATAATAAGACATCAGACGTTATTTTTGGTGAGAACCGGGAAGTCCGCTCGGATGAATGGATGGTTCAAACGCCGTTTTATTTTTCGCAGGCTGAGAGCGATTATCCAGTTGTGAATAAACAGTATGGCAAAGAAGGTCAGAATATGATCATTGCTTACAATTCACCAGTCAAAGATTGGACAGTGATTGGAAAACCATTTAACTGGGGCTTTCTTTTTTTAGGGAAAGAACGAGGCTTATCTTTTTATTGGGGCTTTAAGATTATTGGGATGCTGTTACTAAGTTTTGAAATGGTCATGATTTTGACCAAACGCAATAAGTATTTATCATTGCTTGGTTCATTTTGGCTCACTTTTTCTCCTGCAATCCAGTGGTGGTTCATGCAGCATGTGGGAGACTTGATATTTTTCACACTAGCGATTATGGTGGCAAGTTACCATTACATTGCAAATCATCAAAAGAAACTCCTGCGTTTATTTATGATGGGGTTGATCGTTATCAACGGAATCGGTTTTGTTTTAGTATTGTATCCAGCGCATCAAGTTCCGTTAGTGTATTTGATCGTATTCTGGCTGTTTGGGACATTGATTCACTTCAGAAAAGAATTGATACTAGATATTTGGGATTTGCCAATCATTATTGGCGGTCTAGGAATCATTGGCATTGTTCTTTTTCATTTTTACAATACGTCAAAAGACGCAATCGATGCGACGCTCAACACGATTTATCCTGGACGTCGAGAAGCTAGTGGCGGAGGACGGCCGCCTTCTGATTACTTCTATTTTTTGACCAATTGGAAGCTCCCATTTGCGGACTTTAAATTCCATGGGACAAATAATGGAGAAGTCGCATCGTATTTTAATTTCTTTCCATTAACAGTGCTATTATCGCCGTTTATTATCTTTACAAAACAAGGAAAAGAAGAAAAATATCTCGGTGCAATCTTAGGTTTATTCTGTTGTTTCATGTTTGGTTGGACATTCTTCGGCTATAGTCATAGTATTGCCAAAGTGTTAATGCTGACTTATGTAACAAGCACTCGTGGCTTAGTAACTTTAGGATTTGGATCGGTTCTACTTTCTCTTTGGATGATTCATTTTATTTGGGAATATGTAAGAGTTCCAGGCTGGGTAAAATTGATTTTTCTAGGTCTGATCCTTGCATTAGCTAATCATTCGCTAGTTACTTCTGTGATGGGCTTATATTTCAATCGATTTGAGATGCTTATGACGTTGATAGTATTTGCCTTGATTTTGTTCAGTTTATTATTCAAATTGAAAAAAATATTTCTACTGACCATGAGTCTGGTCGTATTGGCTTCGGGAATCTTTGTAAATCCTGTCGTTCACGGAACCGGAGCAATCGATAAGAAGACGTTGGCTGAAGAGATTGTTCGGATTAAAAAAGAGGATCCTGAAGCCGTATGGCTATCTGAAGGAGATCTTTATAATTTCACACCAGCATTAGGGGTGAATACAATTAATTCTGTCCGTTTCTATCCAGATATGAAATTGTGGCATAAGATTGATCCTAAACATAAACATGAAAAGATTTATAATCGCTATGCCCACACTAGAGCGTTTATTACCGCAGATAAAACAAAATTTTATTTGGATCGGCCAGATAATTTTACTGTAAATATTAATTTCACAGATTGTAAGAAATTAGGGATCAAATATGTCATCAGTAATCGACCGTTGCAAGACTATAATCCTTTAAATTACGCTCAATTTGAACAAATCTATGGTCCGGATGAAGACAAATGGTCGATTTATCAGTTGAGTTTTACCTCAGGTGATACGCAAGCAACCATTACAGAAGATCCTGTCGGTGGTACAGAAGATTATCAAGAGATTCCACAGCAAGCACCAAATGATTATGAATATATCAATTAAATCCCAAAATAAATTCTTTGGATCTAGCAATAATTGCTGAAGATGATTTTGATGGGGAGTATTTTTATCTATATATAGAAGGAAATTAGGTGTGTACATGAGTTATTTACTTTTTTTAGGTATGGGAAGTTTGACGGCGATTTTTAGAAAGAATAGAGTCATTTGTTCCATTCTAGTTTTTCTATTCTGGATAGCCATGACTTTCAATACGTTGATTGCAGATCGGGGTCAATATCAAAAATTTTATAGTGATCCGGTTGCTGCAAAAGAAGAGTGGGGATATACACAACTTCAACTCATAGCAAAAACGATCGGCTTGTCGTTTCAAGCCTTCTTTGCGATTATAATCGGTGCGGCACTATTGATGATTCTTTACACGGTTTTAAGAGCCTCACTTAATCCTGGTTGGACGTTAGTCTTGTATTTGATTTTTCCCTTTACAATGGATGCTGCCCAAGTTAGAAGTTTTGTTGCCGCTGCGTTCATTGCGACTGGATTAGTTGTTTTGGCAAAAGATCGCAGTCTATCAAGTATTGTAAAATATTTGGTTCTCGTTACTGGAGGAGTCATGTTTCATTATTCAGCAATCTTTTTCTATCTAGTAGTGATTGCCTACTTCGTACCAACTGCGGTCTTATATCTAGCAACGACTTTGTTTGCTCTATTTACAGCTTCAAATCTTAATAACGTGATTCGATTCGTTGGGCGCTTATTACCGTTTATTGATTATAAGATCAAGCGCTATTACCATGCAGATTCTATGACTGCACCTGCAGAGATTAAGGGATATACGATTTATTTGATTTTATTATCTTTACTGGCTTTAATTGCTTGGTTGATGATTCGACACAGCCTTAAAAATCCAAATGAGCGATTTTTTGCTAGTAAACAGCATTTGGCAAAAATCAATAATTATTACTACAATCACGCGGATTTAGTAATAAAAGTCAATGCATTGTTGATGCTGGCACTTCCTTTGCTATCGATCTCAGTAAGTTTTGACCGATTAATCAGAGCCTGTCTGTTATCAAATTATATTCTATTTGCTAATGCGCTAGGATCTAAAGCAAGTTGGTGGGTGAAAACTTTATTTGCAATTGCTTGCTTGCTATTTGTCGGTTACTATTTTAATTTTTATATTTATTCTCGTTTTCCAGAAGTTGTCTTTCGTTCCGTATTTGAACAAAATTTATTTTTACCGTAAGAAGAGAAGCGACACTCTTAAAATGATGTGGAATCATTTTAAGAGTGTTTTTGTATCAGCTGAAAACGACACGGTCATCTATTTTATTAAATAATACTTACTAACTATTCAAGCAAAGTTGAATTACCGAAGCTTTTCTTAATGACCTTGCTTTTATATATATCTTTCTGTAGAATAGTAGCGTTAATCAACTGTAGAAATAATAAATAAAGCGTTAGATGAGAGGAAAAAAAATGTTCAAAGACTTACTTGGTTTTTCTAAAGAAATTTTTCAAAATCGTAATTTGCTAAAACAATTCTCTGTGAATGACTTCAAGGCGCGTTATGCTGGTTCAGCCTTAGGAACTTTCTGGGCTTTTGCGAACCCATTAGTGATGGTCGTGACCTATTGGTTCGTTTTCGGCGTTGGTTTTAAGGCAGCCATGACTGATGGAAAATATCCGTTTATTGTCTTTCTATTGACTGGTTTAGTACCATGGATGTATTTTTCAGAAGTACTTGGCTCAGCAACAAATGTTTTTCGGGAATACAGCTATTTAGTTAAAAAAGTTGTCTTCAACATTCGTATCTTACCTACTGTCAAGCTTTTCTCTGCATTGTATATGCATGTATTTTTTATTATCATTGCCTTTATCGTGGGGATCTTTAATCATGTAGTACCTGATTTGCATGTATTGCAAATGTTCTACTATCTTTTTGCGATGATGATGTTTTTGACCGGTTTGACGTGGGTTACTTCATCAATCCAGCCATTTTTCCCTGATATCAATCAATTTATTGGTGTAATCATGCAAGCTTTGATGTGGGGGACTCCTGTTTTATGGAGCATCAATCAATTTGCAGGTCATCCAACCATTCAATTTATCTTAAAATTCAATCCGATGTTTTATATCGTCCAAGGCTATCGCGACGCATTTTTTGGCGAGCAATGGTTTTGGGAGAAACCGTTATTATCGATCTATTTTTGGGCTGTGACTTTGATTTTATTAGTGGTCGGCAGCATTGTCTTAAAACGCTTGAAACCACATTTTTCTGATGTTTTATAAGGAGATAATTAAATGACTGAAACAGTAATCGAAATCAACCACTTAACAAAGAAATATGATATGTACAAAAAACCTTCTGATCGATTGAAAGAAGCGTTAAGTCCTACGAGAAAAACGTATCATGAAGTTTTTTATGCGTTGAATGATGTAAATGTTCAAGTAAAAAAAGGTGAAATGATCGGCTTCATTGGGGAGAACGGTTCAGGGAAATCAACTATTTTAAAAATCATCACAGGGGTTTTAACGCCTTCAGAAGGCGAAGTGAAAATCGAAGGAAACATCGCAGCGTTACTAGAACTAGGTTCTGGTTTTAATCCAGAATACAGTGGTTATGAAAATATTTTCTTGAACGGGATGGTCTTAGGTTTTTCTCGAGAAGAAATGGAAGAAAAAGTTGATGACATCATTAATTTTGCTGATATTGGCGATCATTTGTATCAACCAGTTAAAACTTATTCAAGCGGGATGTTTGTCCGACTGGCCTTTGCCGTTGCGATCAATGTTGATCCGGATATCTTGATTGTTGATGAAGCTTTGGCCGTTGGTGACTTGGAGTTCCAATTAAAATGTATGGAAAAATTTACGGAATTACGAAATGCTGGAAAAACGATTTTATTTGTTTCGCATGATGTCAATGCGGTTCGTCGTTTCTGTGACCGAGTTTATTGGTTGAAAAACGGTGTCGTTGAAGCAGAAGGTGAAACAATGGAAATCACGGAGACTTATGAAAACTTTTTGAAAAAGAAATCGTTGAAAACAGTCGATCGTGATAATTCTACTTCGGATGAATTTTCTGCTTATGATATCGTTGAAGTGAAATCAGCGGAGTTATTAGATGGAAATCTGCAGCCGCTAGAAATCGTCGAACAAGACAGCAAAGTTGTGATCAAAGTGGTTTATAACGTGAAAGATGATTCAATCAAAAGACCGGTTCTAGGTGTAGCAATCCGAACAGTCGATAACAATTACGTTTGTGGATTAAACACATTACTAGATGAAGAATCGATTCCTTGGAAAAAAGGGGAGAATGTCTTTTATTTAGAATACGAAAAAATGGCGCTTTTAGGCGGCGAATACTATTTTGATGTGGCGCTTTTTGAAGAAAATGCAACAGTGCCGCTCGTCTATAAAACAAGATATTTGACCATGTTTATTTCTGGGAAATATGTCGGCGAAGGCATCGTCGTTTTGGATCATAAGTGGAAGGATACGATTTAATTATGAAGTATGATTTTGATTTGTCGCTTGAAGAACATACGAGTGTAGGAAAAATCATCAGTCAAATCACTGAAGGTTCGTCCGTTTTGGAATTTGGTCCTGGTAATGGCCGAATGACCCAATATTTGATCAACGAAAAAAAATGTGAAGTATCGATCGTCGAATTTGATCCGGTCTTATTTGAGCACGTCATGGGCTTTGCCCAGGACGGCTTTTTAGGAAATATCGAAGAATACAAATGGAATGCTCATTTTGCGGATAAGAAGTTTGACTTTATTATTTTTGCGGATGTTTTGGAACATTTGACAGACTCAGAAAAAGCGTTACAAGAAGCTAGCAAATTCTTAGCGCCAAATGGCGAGATATTATTGACTTTCCCCAACTTGGCACACAATTCAGTAATGATCGATTTGTTTAATAATAAATTGGATTGGAAGCAATACGGTTTATTGGATCGAACACACAATAGTTTTTATACTCAACAAGGATTTGAAGAATTATTTGCACGGATTCATTTGTCGATTCGGCGGGAAGATTTCACTTATTCGCAAGTGGGTCAGAACGAATTGCCTGCAAATTACGGGGATCTGCCACAGATGGTTCGTTATGATTTTAAGAATCGTCCGTTTGGTGAAGTATATCAATATTTTTACGCATTGCGTAAAGAACCGGTCGAACAACCAGAACGAGTCGATCCGATTAATTCAAATTATAATAAACAAGTCCAACTGGCTTATTTGGTTGATGGAAAATTTGATGTTGAGCCTTATATATTCAATAATCAAACGAATGAAAATAAAACTACGAATCACCATGCGCCAGCGAACGCTGAAAAATTACGGATTGTTATTGGGAAAGTCCCAGCAACCATTGAATTATCGGTCATCGTTGACAATAAGTTGTTAGCAATTGAAGAAACGAATGCCTCTTGGTATCAAGAAAATCTATTTCTATTTCCTGAAATCACAGAAGAGCCTTATGTGATAATCGATGGGTCATTGATTGCAGGAAAAGAGTACACAGTGACTGTCAATGTCTTGAACGAAGAAGAATTTATTCCTTCTGAAATGAAAGTCATCCAAGACGTGACAAATGAAAAAATCAAGAACCGCTTACTTACTTTAAAATTAAATTATTTGGATCAATACGATTATCAATTAAAAGAGATTCCTTATATTGATGCAGCTAGTGAGACTAAAGGAATCAAATTGGCAATCGAATCTATTGAGAACAATGAAGCCGAAAATGAAGTGATCGTCAAAGGCTGGGGTTTTTCAGAAAAAAATTATCTACCGCTGGATTATTTATTAGCAGAATCGATGAATGACTTGCAAGTCAATCCAATTTACCGACCAGATGTAAACGAGGTTTTTGGTATTGATTCAACGGAGAAATACGGATTTATTCTAACGGTCAAAGAGCTGCAAGTAATGGATGATTTTAAATTATTCGTCATAGATGAACAAGATCAAGTGTACCCAATCACAGCTAAACATACAAAACCTGTGAACACACCAATGACCAGAAAAATTCGTCACTTGTTAGGCTCAATCAAACGCAATGGTTTTTCGGGTGCACTGAAAAATTATCAACGGTCAAAACAACAAAGTGCAAATTATGAAGAGTGGATGACAAAAGTAGAGGTTCTCACTCGAGCAAAGTTGGTTGAGACATTGAATCAATTAACTTTTCAACCTAAAATTTCTTTAGTCGTGCCTGTGTATAATGTCGACGAAAAATGGTTGCGCGCTTGTGTAAAATCATTGACGGACCAAGTATATCCAAATTGGGAACTGTGTTTGGCTGATGACGCGTCACCTAAGATTCATATCAAACCATTGTTGCAAGAATTAGCAGCTGAAGATGAACGTGTGAAAGTTGTCCTTCGTGAAAAAAATGGACACATCTCTGAAGCGACCAATTCAGCGATTGAAATCGCAACAGGGGAGTACATCGGATTTTTAGACAATGACGATATTTTAGCAGATACTGCCTTGTTAGCTGTAGTAAATGCACTAAATGAAGACAAAAATCGTGAGTTTATTTATACTGATGAGGATAAATTATCAATGAGCGGTAAACGATTTGATCCTTTCTTCAAACCTAATTGGAATGAAACTCTTCTATTAGGACACAACTATATTACTCATTTTGTTGTGGTAAAACGTTCAATCGTAGAGAGTATCGGGGGATTACGAACGGAATTTAACGGCAGTCAAGATTATGATTTTGTTCTGCGGGCGACCGAAGCGGCTAAAGAGATTTATCACATTCCTAATATTCTTTACCATTGGCGCACGATTGAAACTTCAGTAGCGATGGATCCGCAAAGTAAAGAATACGCTTATGTAGCTGGTAAAGATGCTTTGCAAGCGGCGCTTGAACGACGTAATCTTGGGGGTGTCGTTACTATGACAAAAAATTATGGTGCCTATAAAATTGATTTCAAGCATGAAACAAAACCGAAAGTTTCGATAATCTTAAGTGGAAAACCAAGTGATATACAGTTGAAGGCAATTCTAGCAACGGATTGGGAAAATTTTGAGATCATAACCAATGCATCGAAAGTAAATGATGAGCGGATCAAAGTATTTGCTGGTAAAACTGAGAACGAATTAGCTAAAGAAGCGACTGGAGAGTTTTTGGTGTTTCTAGCAGCAGAATTATCACCAACAAAGGAAAGCTGGCTGAATGAAGCGCTGAATTTTGTCCGATTGCCATCTATCAGTGCTGTTACAGGTAAAATTATCAGCAAAGATGAAGCGATTTTAAATTGTGGTGTAATCATTGATCCTATAAATGAGCGGATCATTTACGAAGAACAAGGACTGTCCAATAAAACAATTGGAACTTATTTCCGTCCCGCGTTGCCACGAGAAATTTATACAGCCACAGAAGATACACTGATCATCAGCAAACAAGATTTCTTAGCTTTAGATGGGTTTGATACGACACTGCCACCAGAGATTAAAGGCATTGATTTTTCAATCCGATTAGCCAAAGAAAATAAAAAACTAGTTTTCGATCCGTATTTTGAAATGCGTTATCCTGGTGAAAATCACTTTAGTGTGAAAAAAGAAGCATATGATAAGTTAACGAATAAATATTCTCAAGAATTGAATGATCCATTGATCAATCCAAATCAATTCAGTATAGGAGGGTAATTCCGATGACAAAAAATGAACAAGTTTGCATTGATCAATGCAGTTATCATCCTGAAACTAAACAATTAGAAATCAAAGGATGGGCCCTTGATCTGATCACCAAAAAGATTCCTGAGATTATTATCTATCCAGAAAATGTGATTAGTGATAAAAGCGAACGTTATCCGCGTTCAGATGTAGCAGCTGCTCATAAAACCAGTGCCAGCTTGCAAATGGGGTTTCATTTAACGATTGAGGCAGCAGATCCGGCTGAAAAAATCATCCTTGCTTTTGATTTCGATGGGAATACTCAGACCCAATCATTTATCCCAAATGAAAATGTTGTGAAGGAGGCAGCGCAACCTTCACAGATTCATACATTTTACGGTAAAGTTCGAAAAGGATTAGGTTATCTGAAACGCAATGGTGTAAAAAATACGTTACGTCGGATCAAGTTAGAACAAACAAAACAGTCAGATGAAAGCTATCAACAATGGATTGCTGAAAATGAGAATTGGGATATTGCAGCAATTAAAGCAGAAATCAACGACTTTGACTATCAACCAGTCATTTCGATTTTGATGCCGGTTTATAATGTAGAAGAAAAATGGCTGGAAAAATGTATCGAATCTGTTCAAAATCAATTTTATCCAAACTGGGAACTATGTATGGCAGACGATCATTCTACGGATGCTTCGGTCAGACCGCTGTTAGAAAAATACGCAGCACAAGATGCGCGTATTAAACTTGTTTTTCGTTCTGAAAACGGACATATTTCTAGAGCGACTAACTCAGCATTAGAGATTGCGACAGGGGAATTCGTTGCATTGTTAGACAATGATGATGAATTAGCCCCCATTGCTTTATATGAAGTAGTCAAATGTTTGAATCAAAATTCAGAGTTGGATTTGATCTATAGTGATGAAGATAAAATAGACATGGTAGGCAAACGTTTTGATCCAGCCTTTAAACCTGATTGGTCGCCAGATTTATTATTGGGAACAAATTATATTTCTCACTTGGGTGTCTATCGTCGTACTATTATGGAAAAAATCGGCGGCTTTCGTGTTGGCTATGAGGGATCACAAGATTATGATTTGGTTCTTCGTTTTACTGAGCAAACTACAGCTGAACGAATCGCTCATATTCCGCAAATTTTATATTACTGGCGTATCTTACCAAGCTCAACTGCTGCAGATCAATCAACGAAAAGTTATGCATTTGATGCGGGCTTAAAAGCGGTTCAAGACGCGATTGATCGTCGAAAGATCAAAGCAACTGTTCAACATGCAGCAGGGAATGGTTTGTATGATGTGGATTATCATGTAATATCTGAAGAATTAGTCAGCGTAATTATTCCAACACGCAATGGCTATGATGATGTGAAACGCTGCGTGGATTCGATTATTGATAAGACGACCTATTCAAATTACGAAATCATTATGGCAGATAACGGCAGTGATCAACCAAAAATGCAGGAACTCTATGCCGATTATCAAAAACAATTAGGCGAGCGATTTATCGTTGAATCGATTGATATTCCTTTCAATTATTCTCGTATCAATAACCTGGCCGCTAAAGTTGCAAATGGGACTTATTTATTGTTTTTAAATAATGATACCGAAGTAATCACGCCTGAGTGGATGACGAAAATGGTGTCATTTGCCCAGTTTGATCGAATCGGCTGTGTCGGAGCAAAATTATATTATCCTAATAATACAATCCAACATGCGGGAGTTATCTTAGGAATGGGTGGTGCAGCCGGACACGGTCATCATACCTTCCCACGGGGAGATTTTGGCTATTTTGGAAAATTAGAAATCAACGTCGATTATTTAGCTGTCACAGCTGCCTGTTTAATGATTCGTGCCAAAGATTTTGCTGAAATCGGAGGATTTAATGAAGAATTAACTGTCGCTTTCAACGATGTCGATCTATGCTTGAAAGAGTACGAGAAGGGACACAATAATGTCTGGCTTCACGGCGTAGAATTGTATCATTTTGAATCCCAATCACGCGGCTATGAAAATACGCCAGAAAAACAAGCCCGCTTTGAAAAAGAAACCAAGTACATGGAAAAAACTTGGGCAGATTATATTGAGAACGATCCCTATTACAATCAAAATCTGACAAGAACCGGTGGAGATTTTTCCGTGAGGTTAGAGAAGTGAGTTTTCTCGATGCGTAAATTCTAGATTTCATTATCATTTTTCAAATATTTTAGCTTCATGCTGGTAGGCACATAAAACTTAACTTATTCAATATGCAATGATTATGACGAAAATAATTGAGAGTGTAAAATATTTTGTGTAAATGAATAAAATCCATACAAAAAAGGAAGTCCCTTCTGTAGAATTAAGTTTACG